>JAIRYY010000220.1 GCA_031267485.1 Tannerella sp. | reverse complement strand
TTTCGCAAAGCCGGCTGGCGAAGCGGATGGGTATGTCGTACAAAATGCTGAATGACATACTCAATGAACGCCGTCCGCTTACCGCCGCGACGGCGATGATGTTCGAGGCTGCCTTAGATGTACCCGCCGATTCGCTTATGCGTCTGCAGCTCAAATACAATATGCAGGCGGCAAGCCGCGACAAGGCCTTTCTTGACCGCCTTGCCAGGATACGCGAAATGGCCGCGCTTTGACCGTGTCAGCGTCTCCAGAAGCCGGGAAGCAGAAGCGTCAGCACCGTGAATATTTCCAGGCGGCCGACCATCATGACGAATGAGATATACCATTTCGATACGGGAGAGATGGCGGACATGTTGCCGTCGGCAAGCGAACCGAGCGACAGCCCCACGTTGCTGACGGCGGATACGGAGGTGGCGATGGCCTCCTCGAACGTCAGCCCGTTCATCAGCAGGAACATCCAGCTGAAGGATATCAGCAGGAAATATACCAGCGCAAAGATGTGCACGCGGTAGATGATGTCCTGCGAGACGGCGCGGCCGTTGACGCGCACGGGCAGTATTGCGGCGGGATGCGTCTGTTTGCGGAACTCGTTCAGCGTATTCTTTGCGAGAATCAGAGCGCGTCCCATTTTCAGGCCGCCGCTCGTGGAGCCGCCGCAGCCGCATATCAGCATCATGAAAATGGCAAGCAGCCAGTAGAAGGCGCCCCAGGATTCAAACCCGGAATTGCTGAAGCCGGAAGTCGTGATGAGCGATATGGCCTGGAAGGCGCCTTTGCGCAGCGTGTTCCCGGGGTCGTCGAATCCCGTTTCAAGTCCGCCGTAAAAAAGCCACGCCGCGGTTATCGCCGCGAAAATGAGGATGAACAGCAGGTACCAGCGCGTCTCCTCGTCGCTGCGGAGCGGCTTGAACTCGCCTTTCAGGGCGAAGAAAATGAGCGGCAGTTTCATGCCTCCCACGCACATGGCAATCATTATAATGCAGTCGACGTACGGGGAATCCCAGTAGGCTATGCTTGCGTTTTTCGTCGAATATCCGCCGGTGGAGATGCTCGTCATGGCGTGATTCAGCGCGTCGTAGAAATCCATCGGGCCGGCCCACAGGAGAGACGTGACCAGCAGCGTCAGCAGGAGATAAACGCCCGACAGGCGCTTGGCCACCTGCGTCACGCGCGGACGGAAGCGTTCGTGCGAAAAGCCGGTCGTTTCGGCGTCGAAAAGCTGCGACGCGCTGCCTCCGAACATCGGCAGCAGGGCGACGGTGAAGACCACCATTCCGATTCCCCCCTGCCACTGCATCAGCGCCCGCCAGAACAGGATGCCGTGCGGCAGCGATTCCCTGTCGTCCAGCACGGTCATGCCCGTAGTCGTAAAGCCCGACATGGTTTCCAGGTAAGCATCCGTGACGTTGTCGATGTAGCCGCCCAGGTAAAAGGGCATCATGCCGAAAAACGAGAGGACTGCCCAGGTAAGCGTCACGGTCAGCATCCCCTCGCGCCGGCCTGCGCGGTATTCGTCCGCCCGGCGTCCGGCGGCGAACGACAGGACGCCGGCGCCGAACATGATGCCCGCCGAAAGCAGGAACGGCTTCCCGTCGCCATCGCCGTAGAGGAGCGCGACGCCGGTTGCGGCGAGGAGGAATATCGTCTCGAGTATGAGGATGGACCCCAGCGTTTTGATGATGTACAGGATGTTTATCCGCATGGCGTCCGGCGTGTCAGTTGAAATAATCTTCCAGTTTCCTCATCGCGGAATCAAGGCAGAAGACGACGACGTGGTCATGAGCCTGTATCTGCGTTTCGCCGTCGATGATCATCGGTTCGCCGCCGCGGACAAGGCCGCCCAGCGTCATGTCCTTCGGAAGGCGCAGGTCGCGCACCTTCCGGCCCGTTATTTTCGACCCCGGACGCGCGATAAGCTCCGCCACGTCGGCATTTGCAAACGTGAGGCATTTGACGGTCGACACGTCCGCATCCAGCAGGAACTGATAGATGTGGCTCGCCGCAATCAGTTTCTTGTTGATGACGGAGCCGATATCCAGCTTTTCCGCCATCGGGATGTAGTCGATATTCTCCACCTGGGCAATCGTCTTCGTCACCCCGTAGCGTTTGGCGGCGAGGCATGCCAGGATGTTCGTGCTGGAATTTTCCGTCAGCGCCACGAACGCCTCCGTGTCCTGTATGCCCTCCTGCATCAGCAAATCGGTATCGCGGCCGTCGCCGTTGATGATAAGGACGTTGTCGGGAACGCGCTCGGAGATGCGGATGCTTTTTTCCTTCGAGGTCTCTATAATCTTTATATGTATGTTGCCCGGCAGATACTGGGACGTGCGGACGGCGATGCGCCCGCCTCCCATAATCAGCGCCTTCCTCACCTCCCGGTCGGACTTGCCCGCCTGCTTCCGTATCCCCTCGATATCCTCCTTCCGGGATGTGAAAAAGACGAGGTCGCCGGCCATGATGCGGTCGCTGCCGCACGGTATGATCGTGTCGCTGTCGCGTTTGATGGCCACGATGTGATAAAACTTGCTGTTGTTGCCCGCCAGTTCCGTAAGGTACTTATTGACGATGGGAGCGTCCCCGCGTATTTTTATACCGAGAAGAATCAGCGCTCCGCCCAGCAAATCCCAGTACTGACGCGTCCACGGGCGCCGAATGGCCGAAACAATCTCCTTGGCGGCAAGCATCTCGGGATATATCATCGAATGGATGCCAAGGTTCGAGAAAAATTCCCTGTTCCTGGGCAGCAGGTATTCGTAATTGTTGATGCGCGCGAAAGTCTTACCCGCCCCCATCCTGGCAGCCAGCATGCAGGCTGTGATATTTGTCGTCTCCTCGGGCGTCACGCAGATAAACAGATCCATCCGGTTCACGCCCGCTTCCTCCAGGTCGCCCAGCGAGGTCGGGCTGCCGGTCACCGGCAGAATCTCCATCCCCGAACGCGTAAAAGCCAGCTTCTCCTCGTCGGGATCCAGCAGGATAATATCATGCTTTTCCCTCGAAAGCATCTTCGCCAGATGCGTCCCGACCTCCCCTGCTCCTGCAATTAAAATTTTCATT
>JAIRYY010000216.1 GCA_031267485.1 Tannerella sp. | reverse complement strand
GACAAAGGCAGGACTAAGGCGGTCAAAACAGGTATTCAAAATCCGCTCCAATTCGTACCCCTCAAAGCTAAAATGAAACGGAGTTCATTGTTTTACAGGAAGTTACAAAAATATCTTTTATTCTCTCTCTAATAAAATAATTGGAATAATCAAACACGGACGTGTTAATTAAATCAACACAGGGAATATATATATTACTTGAACAATTCATGTTAATTATTATTTATATTTCAATTGTTCGTTCGCACCTCAATCTATACCGCGCGAAACAACGGCGGCAAAAATAAAACGTTTTTCCAAACCGGCAAAATAAAAAGTCGGTAAAAATCTGTTTTTATTGTTATTTAACACAATCCCCGGAATTTTGCCGGAGGCGCACCCTGTGCACGCCCCTGCGACGGCTGTCAATATGCGAGTGGTTATTAGTCCTTTAATCCTCATGCGGAATAAAAATGTGAAAACTATTGCAATATTCGCGGCCGGGCTTCACGGATATTTGCTATATTTGCCCCCGCAATGCATGTACGGAACAATGATAGACAAGTTTACAGCGGATAGGATACACGATACGGCGCAGATTTTCGATGTCGTATCGGACTTCATCACGCTCCGGAAAAGGGGCGTGAACTACGTCGGGCTGTGTCCTTTTCATCAGGACAACACACCCTCGTTCTACGTCTCGCCGTCGAAAAACATCTGCAAATGCTTTGCCTGCGGGGAGGGAGGCACGCCCGCGCAGTTCCTCATGAAGCATGAGCAGATCTCCTATTATGATGCGTTGCGCTATCTGGCGAAAAAATATAATATCGAAATAAAGGAGCGGGAACTTACGGATGATGAGAAGCGCCTGCAGAGCGACCGGGAGAGCATGATGATCATCAACAGCTGGGCGCAGAAATTTTTCGCTTCACGGCTTTACGAGCATGAAGAAGGGCGGAACATCGGCCTCCGGTATTTTGTGGAGCGCGGTTTTCGCGAGGACACGATCCGTAAATTCCAGCTGGGCTACAGCCTCGACAGGCGCAACGACCTGTCCGAAAGCGCCGTGAAACATGGATTCAACGAGACCTATCTGTTGAAAACAGGCCTTGCCTACAAACGTGACGACGGCAAAGTTGTGGATCGTTTTCACGGACGCGTTATTTTTCCCGTGCATACGCTGAGCGGGAAAATCGTCGCTTTCGGAGGGCGCATACTGGGCAAGAAAGACAGGACGGGAAAATACGTAAATTCGCCGGAGAGTGAGATTTATCACAAGAGTTCCGAGCTGTACGGCATCCATTTTGCCAAACAGGCGATTGCCAAAGCCGACAAATGCTACCTCGTGGAAGGCTATACCGACGTCATATCCATGCACCAGGCCGGCATGGAAAACGTTGTCGCCTCGTCGGGAACGGCGCTTACGGATGGCCAGATACGCCTTATACACCGTTTCACAAACAATATAACGGTGCTTTACGATGGCGATGCCGCCGGTATAAAGGCGACCATACGCGGCATAAACATGCTGCTCGAAGAGGGGATGAACGTAAAGGTCGTCCTCCTCCCCGATGGAGAAGACCCGGATTCCTTCGCCCGCTCGCACAATTCGTTTGATTTCACGCTGTACATCAAGGAACATGAAGTTGACTTCATACGCTACAAGGCGGATTTGCTGCTGAAGGACGCCGGCAACGACCCCATCAGTCGGGCGAAGCTCATCCGGGAGATGGTGGAGACCGTCGCCGTTATTCCCGACAACATCATCCGTTCGGTTTATATTAAGGAATGTAGTCAGCTTTTTGATGAAAGGGAGCAGGTTCTGATTGATGAAGTCATAAAGATACGGCAGCGGCCTTCCCGCTCCGTTCGTCCGGCCCCCTCCCCGGACGTTTCCACGCAGCCGGCACAGGGCGGCGAACCGGCGCCGGACAGTCAGGCGCCGGGCGTCACGCCGGACGCCCCCGGCGAACCGGCGGCCGAAAATGACGCGGCCGGCGGAAATGCGAAAATTCCGGCCGGCCATGAAAATTACAGGGATTCTCCGTTAAGGAGATATGAGTCGATACTGCTGCGTTATGTCATACGCTACGGCGAGCGTATTCTTTTTATCTCCGGCGGAATGGATGAATACGGAGATACGAAGCGCGTGGTGAAGGCTGCGGAATACATACAGACGGAACTGCGGAAGGACGGCATAGAAATCCAGACCCCGATATACAGGCAGATACTGGAGGAAACGGTTGATCAGTGTAAAAATGAGAAATTCACGGCGTCCGACTATCTTCTTGCTCATCCGGATCTTGAAATCAGCAAACTTGCGGCGGACATGATAAGCAGCAGATACCAGCTGAGTAAATATTTCGGAAAATCCGAGGAAATGGCCTTGAAAAGGATGACTGTTTCCGGCGAACGGCAGGAAGAGGAAAATGAAGCCCGGAAAAGGGCGCAGGAGCGCAATCAACTGGAAAACTGGATTGTCCGCGACATATTTGCGCTGAAAAACGCATACCTGCAGCGCAAAATCGATGATATTCACAGGAAGATAAGGGAATTTCAGTCCAGCGAGGAAAAGGTCGTGGAGCTGTTGAAAGAGAAAATGGAGCTGGACCGGACAAAAATGGAACTGAGTAAGGAACTGGGAGAGAGAATCGTGCTCGGTATTGGCAAATGAACCTGTAAACACATATAAAAATGAATTTTCTGGAAACCAAAGATGTAGTAAAGCAATACGCCGGTCATTGCGCATTAAACAAAGTGAGCATCGGCGTTCCACGCGGGAAGATCTTCGGGCTGTTAGGCCCGAACGGCGCGGGAAAAACAACGCTCATTCGCATCCTCAACCGCATAATCGCGCCCGACAGCGGAGACGTGTTGCTGGATGGCCGCCCTTACCGCCCGTCGGACATCCGTCGCATCGGATATCTGCCGGAAGAACGCGGGCTGTACCGGAAGATGAAAGTCGGCGAGCAGGCCGTATATCTCGCTCAGCTCAAGGGACTGACGGCCGCGGAGGCAAGACGCCGCCTGACGGTATGGTTCGAGAAGTTTGACATCGCGCGCTGGTGGAATAAAAAGCTGGAGGAACTGTCGAAAGGCATGCAGCAGAAAGTTCAGTTCATCGTAACGGTGATACACGAACCCGAACTGCTGATTTTCGACGAACCGTTCAGCGGATTCGATCCCATAAATACGGATCAGCTCAAACGGGAGATTCTTGAGCTGAAAAATGCCGGACGCACCATTATTTTCTCCACTCACAACATGGCGTCGGTGGAGGAGATATGTGATGATATTGCACTGATAAACAAATCGGAAGTAGTCCTGGCTGGCCATGTGCCGGAAGTCCGCAACCGCTACAAGTCCAGCACATTCAATGTCTGCGTGAAGAATGACGCATTTGAATCTTCGCCCGAAACGTTCACCGTCCTTTCCGAAACGGCCGGCCCGGACGGCGCGCTTCATGTCCGTATCCGCAAGGAAAGGGAACTGAGCAATTCCGCCTTGCTGAACATACTGACGCAAAAACACGAAATAGTCTCGTTCGTAGAAGAACTGCCCTCCATGAACGAGGTTTTTCTAAAAGTAGTAAATTAATGATTAATGTAATTAGTGATTAGTGAAATAGTGATTAGTGATTAGTGTGATTAGTGTGATTATTAATCATTAATCATGCGAATTAAGGGTTGAATCTTGATTAAAAAAAGTGCTGAATAACAGCAAAATAATTCTTCAAGTATTTGCATATATCCGTGAGAATCATTAAATTAGAGGAGTATTTACTACAATAAATCTCTAATGATGATTCCCACGGATAATACGACAAAGTTAGTGAAAATTTATTGTTATGTA
>JAIRYY010000195.1 GCA_031267485.1 Tannerella sp. | reverse complement strand
TTCCCAGCCCGTCCGGTCGGGATACAGGCGGAGCAGTTCCTGCAGATGCGCGGCGCCGTCTTCGGGTTCGACCGCGCGTGCATACACGGTGTCTTTCAGACTCAGCAGCAGTTTTTCCGTATTTGCCGTTTCACTCTTCCTGCTGCTGCACGACAGCAGAAAAAAGGCGAGCAGAACAGCTGAAAGACCATAAATGCGGCCAAAGCAGGCCTTGCAGTTTCCGTAAAGAAAGAATTTCCGGGTCATAGTATTTTGATTTTAAAATTATCTTTTTTTTGTGTCGACGCATGTCATTTCAGTCCCTTTCTACCGGAACCGTCATCAAATGTAATGCTTTTCCGCCCGTAAACAGGCCGGACTGGATTAGAATCCGCCGGCTGTCGGGGCTGAAAACAGGGTGCGTATGGTCGGGACGCATCGGGTGACCGGTCGTCAGGAGTGTGCGTTCGCCTGTTTCTCTGTTGATAAGGTAGATGCTGCCGCGGAACGTGTCGCCCGTAGCCCAGCGTCCGTCGGGCGAACCGTTGCAGTGCCAGAATCCGCCCTGACGTCCTTCGCCCATATCTTCCTCAATCTGCCCCAGCAGCTTCATCCGTCCGGTGCGGAGGTTGAGAACGGCGATGCCCGTGGGCTTCTCGCGAAGATAGGGGAGATGTCCCATGATGTTGAACATCACCTCGTCGGGGCCGGATGCGGTCTCGTGCGTCACCCACTCGTCGGGCGTCTCCACGTAGAGAGGCCTGTTTCCGGTTCCGTCGGCGCGTACAGCCCAGATGCGCTGCACGGCGTCGCCGGTCGTCTCGTGGCAGTAGATGATTTCACCCGGCGTCCACGGATTGGCCTGCAAGTGTCCCATGCGCAGGTCGACATCAATGACTTTGTCTATTTTTCCGCTTTGCACATCAATGACGCGGATGCCGCTCCTGCCCTTTCCCGCAGCCTCGAAACGGGCGCGCGCCTCTTCGCGCGTCTCGGCGACATTGGTATTGCGGCTGTCAATAGACGAACGGCTGCTGCTGTCGGCAGATGAAGCCGGCCGGCTGGCCGCCGGACGTGAGGCCGACTGTCTGGACGCTTCGGGGCGGCCGGGCGTAACGCCCAGATAGAGGCGCGTCTCATCGGCATCAAGCGCCATTCCGCTACCCCGCACGTCTTCCGGCAGGGTGACGACAATCCGTTCGTAGCTTTCGGGCGCTTTCACCCCGTCTGCCATGGCATCCTTCAACAGATTCCCGATGTGCAATTCCATAATCTGCCGCGGCTGTTCCGTACCGCCGGCTGTTCCGGCGTTCGTTCCGCCGCGGAGATAGTAGAGTTTCATCTCTTTGCGCGAGAGGTTGATGCTTCCGCCATTGACGGACGGGTTGTCGGTCAGCTGCACGATGGCGCCCGTTGTCTCGTGCACGGCAAAAAACTGCGACCCGTTGCCGCCGCGGTTCGAGCGGAAGATAATCCACTCGCCGTCGGCCGTCCAGGTCTCGTGAGTCTGATAGGGTTTGGCGTCGCTGTGTTCCGAGGCGGTGAGTACCGTCAGCGTGCGACCCGTCACCCGGTCTACGGTTGTATACTTTTCGGAGGGATAACGTTTTCCGACATTGGATGCTGCGGCTGAAAGCGACGCCAGCAAGAGGCAGAGAGCCATAAGCGCATATCCTTTTCTGTTTCTGAAATTCATATTGTTCATTTTGTCCGGTTTATAGTTTATGGTATGATTGAATCAGCGTATCACTTTGACCTGTCCGGGCGCGTTGACCTGCGTGTCGATTTTTCCGTCCGGACGTTTCCTGTGGCTGATTTTGATAACGCCGTAGGGCGTGGGGAACGTACCTTCGACCCATTCGAGGTCGCCCAGATGCGGTTCAATGCGAACGGTTTTGCAGCCGGGTTCGACGATGCGGACGCCCAGTACGTGTTCCGAAAGCCATGCAGCCGGCCCGGACGACCATCCGTGACACAGGCTGTGGCGGTATCCCGGATAGCAGTAATCTCCGAAGTCGCCGTGTATGTCCTTTTTCCCTTTCACCGGCCATTCATCAAGCCGCGTGGCATTTTCCATCCAGTCAATATTGAAATCTTCCCAAAAAGTAGTTGCTCCCATGTCAAGCATACCGCCCCAGTAGCGGCGGATGACATTGAGCGCTTCCTGATGCTGCCCGGCCAGCGCCTGCGCTTCGAGCATATAATATCCGTAGAAAGTGGAAAATCCTTTGGCTCCGCCGACGGAGACATATTCGTCGCACGCCTTTCCGGCATCCATCAGCCCGGCAATCGCCATCAGCGCCGCCGCCTGCTTGAGGCCGTTAGGCTCCTTGATATTCCGGTTGATGCGTTCAATGCTTTCCCCGCACAGTTTGGCGGAAGCCGGGAGGTCGAGAATACGGCACAATTCGGTCGCATCTTTCAGCGCCCAGACGAGCAGCGCCCTGTATCCGGCTTCGACGCCCGGCTGGTTGGGCGTCGACGGCCAGTCGAGGAACTTGCGCCCGAACGTCTCATCGCCGTTTTCATCAATCTTGCCGGCGATAAGTTCTATCAGTCCGGCGATGTAGTCGCGGTGTTTGCGCAGGAACGCGAGGTCGCCGTGATGATAATACCATTCCTTGTGGATGATAAGATACCACATCGAATAGGCGCTCATGCCGTTCAGCCACGAGGGGAGCGGATATTGGCTGCATGCCATGTCGAGGCTTTGCGGGACAATGGAGTTAGCGCCGAATACGTGGCTGATGCTCATCACTTCGGGATGCATGTCGCCGAGCCAGATAAGGCGGTCGCGTTTGATGCCGTCCCACAGATATTCCTGCATATTGAGGTGGACGGTATAGGCGGCGGTCATCCAAATGCTGTCAAGCCGTTTGTCGCTGCTCCTGAAAGACCCGGCGTACGGAATGTCGCGGAAGCGGAGGATAGCGCGGGCTTCCTTGAGGGCAACCGTGCGGTTGTCTTCGAGCAGGTCGATGCGTACGAAGCGGAAGCCGGTGTTCCCTATTTCGATGGAACCGTCGCGCGGAATCTCCATGACGATGTCGCGTTTGGCATGGTCGTCGGTCGCAAAGCCGGTTTTCCATTCGGTATTCAGCGTCTGACTGCTGGCCTCGCCGACGGATTCGCCGAAGCGGATACGCACGAGCGAAGGACGGCGGTCATTGCCGAAGCCCATCACTAATTTCAGCCCGCCGTGCAGTTCGCGGCCATAGTCGAGAACGATAGCCGCCTTTTCGGTTTCGGTACTGTTCAGGGTGCAGTATTCGGTTTTGGACATGGTTGCCTGTCCGTTGCCCGGCTGCAGCAGGACATCGGCGTTTTTCACGCGGGCGCTTTCGCCGGACGTCCATACGACGCGCTGGGGTGCAATGTAGATGCGGGTCAGCGGGTCAGCCTCGGCCACACGTTTGAAACCGGCGTCGAACGCAGGCGGCAGTTGCGCCGTGTCCGCCTGTGCGGGACGGGACTTGCTGCGCGAACCGTTCTGCGTCGATTCGGCAAAGCCGGCCTGTGCGATAATGAAAGCCAGTAGAAGCAGGTGAGTTTTATTTTTCATCTTTCCATTATTTATATTGTTTCTCTCATTCTCCAAGATAGAATCCCGGCACGGGCGACTGCTGATAGCCCATGGTCCGCACCGTTATCGTTTGCCGGTAAGTATTATCCTGCAGGAGCGTCACCCTGCGGTCGCTGGCCGGAATGGTTGTGCTGTAAATACGCAGCTCGCCGGGCAGCGCCGTCACAATCTCCTCGCGCCAGTCGCCAAACAGGTCGGCCGTCATGACAACCGTACCCTTGAATCCTTCCTGTACCTTGCCCTTCCCGTATTTTACAACCGAGTTACCGTCTTCGCCACGTCTCCAGTCCAGGTATTCGCGCACCTTGTCGGCATCCCACCAGAGCCAGTCGCCCGTCGGCGGCACGTCGTCGCCTTCGCCGAAGAGCTGTCCCCGGGCGTCGAAAAGGTATTTGTTATGATTGCCGGGAACCTGCATGGCGCGGTGTCCTTTCGGGTCTTCGGCGCCGAAACATTCCAGTCCCGGGCGTGACGGGTCGATGTCCGCCACCATTCCGGAGCCGACGTGAACGGTCGGGCGGTTGATGCTCCACACCCGGTTGCCCGTCCGGGCGTCGCGCACGCAGATACCCTGTCCGTCCTTGTCGTGCAGAGCCTCCACGATGAAGAACATTTCCAGCCCGGGACGCGAGGGGTCAATGTCCGATACGTACACCTTGTCGGGATGTCCCAGTCCGGCCGACCAGAGCAGCGTCCCGTTATCGTCCAGTACAGCCGGCCCGAGGATGATTTCATCGCGCCCGTCGTCGTCCACATCCGCTACCTGCATGCTGTGGGAGCCCTGGCTGCGGACTACCGGATTCTCCTCGTCGCCGTCCCAGCTCCACAGCCGGGTAAGTTTGCCGCCTGTATACTGATAAGCGTCGGCAAACATGGCCTTGTACGTCCCGCGCTCCACAATGAGACAGGGCGTCTTGCCGTCGAGGTAAGCCACGCCCAGCTGGTTGCGGTTCTGGCGGTTATAGTTGCCCAGCCGCCAGGTACGGGCAGGCCAGGGAGTGCGTACCGTTTCCCTGCCCGTAAGGCCGTCCCAGATAGAGAGCCATTCCTCGCCGTCGTAGACGCATCCGTCGGCGGCGCGGATGCCATTCGGCGCCGTCTTGACGGCTATTTCAGCCCGTCCGTCGCCGTCGAAGTCGTAGACGATAAACGGAGAATACCACACGCCCGGTTCGATGCCGTCGCCCAGGTCGTTGCGCCACAGGAATGTGCCGTCGTTCAGGTAGGCTTCAATCTTGTAGGTCACCTGCGAGGAATCCGGCCTGTTGCCGGGGTCTTTGCTGACGTTGGGCTGCAGAAGTACAAAATCCCATTTCCCGTCTCCGTTCAGGTCGCCGATGCCCAGCCTCCGCCGTCCGGGAACGACGCTGTCCTGCAGCGGGATGGACAGGTATGGCGGTTCGCTTCCGGACTTCTTCGCGATGACGGAAGTCTTTTCGGACGGCGCCTCCGGACGACCGTTGATGAGGGGAACGACCCAGTACTGGTCATTCTTCTTTCCTCCCTTGTCCACAAAGTCGGTCGTAAGGGTAACGGGTTGCCGGTTCAGTTTTACCGGACGGGCGTCCGTGCCCTTGTAGACGTCGAACGCCACATCGGCGGGGTCAGACTTGAGCAGCCGCCAGCTGACGTAAACCTGCCGGCCGTCGGCAACAGCGATGATTCCGCGGTTCAGGCGGTCTTCAATACGTTCGCGTGCAAAACCTTCAACTTTGGGCTTGGGTGCATGTGACGGTTTCAAAATCTCAAAATTGTACAAAAGTTCCAGCGGGTCCTGTGCCCGGCCTGCCATGGCAAGCATCATCAGGCAAATAATACAAATATTTTTTCTCATGTTTTCTATGTTTATTGTTTTGGTATATAATCTTAATGTTCTTCCCGTTGCAGTTCGGTTTTACCGGCGACATATTCGGTAGCCAGGCGGTGCAGTTCGGCAACGATGTCGCTGTATTCGGGTTCGCTGACCAGGTTACGCATTTCGTGCGGGTCGGTCAGGGGGTCGGTCAGGTAAGCGCCCGGGCCATGGCCGAAAAATTCGGCATAACGCCAGCGTTCGGTACGTACGGAAACGCCTGTGATGCCTTTTCCGTGTTCGTTCCAGACGGTATAGGCCGGTCGTTCCCAGGTCGTCGCGGGATTTTCCAGCAACGGTCGCAGACTGACGCCGTCCAGTTCTTTGGGTACCGGCAGTCCGCACAGGTCGGCCAGTGTGGGATAGATATCCACCAGTTCAACCACGCGGGTCGAGGTCTGTCCGTTCCCTTTGGCGCGCGGGTCAAGAATGACGAAAGGCACGCGTGTACCCTTTTCCCAGAGTGAACCGGCTTTCGACCATTTCCCTTTCTCGCCGAGCTGATAACCGTGGTCGCTCCAGAAAATGATAATCGTGCGTTCGCGCAGGTTCTGACGGTCAAGTTCGGCCAGGACGCGTCCCACATTCCAGTCCACGTAGCTTATACAGGCCATATAGGCGCGTATCATGGCGCGCGATTCTTCGGGAGAAGCCACGCGGCTGATAAACAGGTCGGCGTTTTTGGGGCGGATGGAACCGGAGGGAAAGCCGACGGGTACCATGGGCAATGAGGCGAAGTCGGGAGGGAGCGGGATGCTGTCCGTGTTGTAGAGGTCAAAAAACTCTTTGGGCGCAACATACGGGGTGTGGGGTTTTGAAAAACCGCAGGCGATGAAGAATGGTTCGCCGCTTTCCTTGCTGCGCCGGATAAAATCAATTGCCCGGTTGGCCACTTTCGTATCGCCCAGACTGTGGACGGCCTCGCCCTCCACCGCCTCCCAGCGGTCTGTCTGGGAAGCCCGGCTTTCGTCCTGACGCGAGATACGCACATAATGGTCCCGTACTTCGGCGACCGACATGGCTTCCGGTGGCGCGAGGTTGACAGGGTTGCTCCATGTGCGCGCTTCGCCGCCCTCACTCCACGCTTCGGTATCGTCAATCCCGCCGTGGAACACTTTCCCGCTGCGCAGGGATGCGTAACCCTGCTGGCGGAAGTATTTGGGCAGGCTGACCCAGTCGGGATACGTCGCTCCGAACCATTCACGGTTGGAGTAGAGGCCGCTGGTAGTAGGGCGGCGTCCGGTGAGTAACGATGCCCGCGAGGGGCCGCTGAGCGGATATTGGCAATAGGCATGTTCGAAGCGCACGCCCTGGGCAGCCAGCCTGTCCAGATTGGGCGTCCGGGCGGTAACGCTGCCGTAGGCTCCCAGTTCGGCGCGCATATCGTCCGAAATCAGGAAGAGGACGTTCATCCGCTCTTTTTCCGGAGCTTCGGATTGCGCCGTTGCAACGCCCACCGTCAGAGAACCGATAAGGCCTGTGGCCGTAAAAACAGCGCCCCGCGACTTACCAGGCATGTTTTTTCCTTTTAATACCATGGGGTTGAGAATTAAGAATTAAGAATTAAAAATTAAAAGTTTAGTATTTAATGATTAATGATTAATGATTAATGTTTAGTGACGTGAGATGAATAACATGTAATGGTTTTTCTGTCCCGTGAGGGACAGAATGTTGGTAGAAAAATGTACCGCAACCAATTTTTCGCGTGCCGTCAGGTACGCTATGTGACTGTCACCACATTCCGTACCTGACGGCACGGGGTTGGATGGGCATCCGGCGTTTTCTACCGACATTCCGTACCTGACGGCACGGAGCATTAACGTCGCCGAAAATTTTTCTACCGACATATTGTCCCCGCCGGGACAAATCGCGTACTTCAATTTGCTTATATCCATTCTAATTATTTATTTCACGTTACTTAGCGTTGAGAAATGGGAATTAATCACTAACTACTAATCATTAATCACTAACCATTAACCATTAATCACTAATCATTGATCATTGATTATTTATTTCAAGGCGGAGATAATCGTACATCAGGCCGTTATTAACCGGGCCGCTTGGGATG
This sequence comes from Tannerella sp., assembly GCA_031267485.1. Classification (GTDB taxonomy): domain Bacteria; phylum Bacteroidota; class Bacteroidia; order Bacteroidales; family Tannerellaceae; genus Tannerella. The sequence goes on along the minus strand of JAIRYY010000195.1, from coordinate 773 downwards.
GTGAGTGTCAGCGTGTTTTTGCCGGCGTACAGCAGCGACGCGTCAAAGGTCACATCCTTTTCGTACCAGAGACCCTGAGAGCCGTGGCGTGTGATTACGCCGTCACCGGTCAGACTGTTCAGGCCGTCCACGGATTTTTCATTCACTTTCATCTCCAGACTCCGCGTTCCCGTTCCACAGATGGCTAACCGTAAATGAGCCGTTCCCGCCGGCGCTTCGGACAGGTCGAAAACGATATGGCGGGGCGCTGCCCGTCCGATAGCCCGGACGCCGTAGAATGGCGCCGACTTAGCTTCGGGGTCTTCGTTGTGTGGCACGTGTTGGAAGAACCAGTCTTTTGAGTAATCGCTCTGTCCGACGACGTAGGTGATGTCCTCCGGAAAAAGGCGGGCATATTCTAATGAAATCTCCGGGTCGCGGCGTTTCTCCGCCATGAAAAATTCGGAAGCATTGCGATTGGGCGTTCCTATTTCCCATAACATGCGGCCTTTGCGTACCGGCGTCCAGTTCAATTCGCCCAGTTCCAGCGCTTTTCCCGGCTCTACGGTGACGCCGGCTTGAACAAACTCACCCAATACCCCGTCGGTGAACGCGTACAGCGTATATTTCCCCGGACGCACATTCGCTATCCCGAACGTCCCGTCCGCGTTTCCCTTCGTCCAGAACTGATAAAACTTGGCATCCCGCTGCCAGCCGGTGAAAGCCTGTGGCGTATCTTCCGGGCGCGGCGAACGGTATTCACCGGCCGTCAGCCCTACGTTCAGGTTGCGAAA
>JAIRYY010000182.1 GCA_031267485.1 Tannerella sp. | reverse complement strand
TACCGTCCTCTCCCCTCTTTCAATGGGAGGAACGGCACATAATTCAGGCAATCTCTCTTTTTCATTGCCCCTCGTACTACATCTTGTTTCATGTAAATCCTTTCAAAGAACGCTTCATGCTTTCCTGTTAAAAACAAGTCCCGAAGTCATCTTACTCCTTGTTGGGACTGTTATTATTTCTCGAAAGCGGGTGCAAAGATATGGGCTTTATTTTTTCCTTCCAAATATTTCTACCACTTTTTTTCATTTTTCCTGAAAATATTTTTTAATATATTGATTATCAATATCTATTCTATTCGATAAACAGGAAGAATTTTGTTCAGGCCGGCGGCTGTCACGTTAAATGACACGAAACCGTTTTCAGATTCGGGTTCGAGCAAACTTACGGCAAGGTTCGCGTTCTTTTGCTTCAGGGATACTTTGTATGTTCCGGCAGGAAAGGTTTTCCGGCATTTCTCCAGCGATGTTTTCACCGTCACGGGATAAATATTTTCCCATGCCGAGGCGCTTTTTTCATAATGAATGACGCGGTAGCGGCTTACGTCGAGCGATGCGGGCTGTAGCAGTTCATCCACGTCTATGCCTGATGCGCGCAGATTTTCGACTTCTCTTTTGCAGGCTTTGTCGAGTATGTATGCGGAGGGACGCGGCCTGACCAGGACAGGTTTTGAAAACCGGGCGTCATAGGCGGGAAGCGTCACGGTGAACGTATCGGCGCTGTTATAATCAATAAATTTCACGGGATAATCCCGAACAGGGGTTTCAAATTTCACGACGATACCGTTCCTGCGTTCAAGCGTTTGCCTTACGGCAGACCGGATTGTTTTTTTTACTTCGGGTAAAAAACGGCAAGCCGTTTCCAGATAACTGAGCGCAACAGTGAATGCCGTATTGATTCGCCGGCCGTAAGCGAGCGTTCCCAATCCGATGCCTCTGATTTCAACCAGCATGGAAACAGCATTCGACAAGGCAAAGGAGGTGGAACTTGACTGGGGGCTTTTGGCGTCTTTTGCCAAATACATCTTTCCGTCCACCATGACAGGCGTGAAGTAGAATCCGGAACTGAATCCCTGCTCTGCGAGAGCCTGTTCCGCGCGTTGCTGAAACAGTTCGCGAGACATTTCCCGAATGGCCGGCGCAACATTCGGATAGCCGGTCGGGAGAAACAGGGCGTCGTAAAACAATCCGGCGGGAACGTCCCTCAGCGTTGCATATTCTTTCCTGGAAGGCGTGTATTCATGAATGTCAAGAGCCACTTCGGGCGACCATTCATGAAAGGCTTTCTTCAGCAGAAGACTTACCCCGTCGGCAAGTTTCGTCTGATCTCTGTTAAGGTCGAGGCCGGAAGACGATACGCGGCTTTGCGTCGAATAGCCGTCAACATTCGCAATCGGGACAATCGCCATGTCCAGATACTTCAGAAGTCTTGCGGCTTCATGATCATTCAACAAATAATGCAGCAACAGGCACAGGGCTTCCGTTCCGGCGGGTTCATTCCCGTGAAGCCCAGCCTGCAGCCAGAGTTTCCCTTTGGAAGCATCTTTCCCCGTACCTATATAAACAACAGGTATGTCTTTTCCGCAGGGACTTACCCCGAGGCTTTCCAGACGCGCCCTGCCGGGATGTGCATCTGTTTCCCGCCGCAGGTGTGACATTACGTCGGAATACGAAGCAATCATGCGACTGTCAGTCTTTTTGATGACTGACGAGAGATACGGTTTTGAGCTGTCGGGGGAAAAGAAACGCGCTGTTACGCTTTCCGGCTGCTGCGGAGGGCGGATATTCCACAGGGGAAGATTCGCCAGCACAGTCTCCTGCGCCGTTTGCTGGATATAAAGAGCTTCAGGCGCGTCTATTCCTGCAAGATAAGCCGACCGGTACGTTTTTTGAGCAATCACCGCATAGATGACATTCGCGGCAAGATATGAACCGTGAAGCGAAGGATGGCTTCCGTCCGAATCGTATAACTCAATATCCCCGCGCCCGTTTCTGATCCTTTGCCATGCAATTCCCACGGGCGCGCACCAGGCGTTATTGCGGTAGGTCATTTCGAGATAGCTGTCTGTCAATCGTTTTTGCATGCCCTTGTAAGTACACAGTTCCGGGAATGTGGGGCAGGCTGTTTTGTCGCCGTCCTTCCGTCCCCAAGTCATGTAAAAAATCAACCTGGCGGCAGGATTGCAGATAGCCCGGAGGCTGTCTATCGCGCGGGCTGCGGGATAAACGTCAAATTCGACCGAATCCAGGGCCGGTGCGCGGCTTTGTTCCTGAACGACGATATAATCCCATCCGCCTTTTTTGATTGTCCGGATCAGCGTGTCATTCCCGAGGTGACGTTTCAGCGTCCACCCTCCCGGTGCAATCATATCAAATTCAACCTTTTGCCCGTCATCCTCGGCCAGTTTTCGCACCATGACGGGCATATCGTTGAAAAACGTATAGCTGTTTCCTATGAACAATATGCGGATTGTATCTTTATCCGCGGAGGCGCCGGATGCCTGAATAACGAGAAGCAAAAGCAGGCCTGACACGATAGAAATTCGACCTCTCATTGATCGTATTTTCCTTTCTTTAATATGATGCCATCTTTCATGACACATTCCCCTTTGGCAAACACATCCGTGAGGTTCAACCGTTCATCCAGAAAACACAAATCGGCGTCATAACCTGTCCGGATGCGTCCCTTATCTTTCAGGTTCATGTTTTTGGCAGGATTCGTTGTAATCAGTTGTAATGCCTGTTCAAGCGGCAAATTCCCCTCTTCCACCAGCAGGGTCATTTCTTTCAGGTTCAAATCGAGAGGCGCCGGCGTGTATGTGGAGATTTTTGTGACGGGGTCAATTCGCCGGACGCCGCCATGTCCGTCACTTGAAAAAGTCATCCGTCCGACGGGAACACCCGCTTTCAGGGCTTTAAGCACGCAGAGGTGGGGAGCGTCGAATTTTGTACCGCCGGTAGAGATGTCAATCATCCCCCCCAGCCCGGCAAACGTAATGGCCTGCTCGAACAACTCTCCGGTACGGATTACGTGGGTAGGTGAAATATAGGTTGTCAGGGTCGCATATTTCTTCGCAATATCAATCAATACGGAGATGCCCTCCGGCAGATTTCCGACATGAATATGCAGGATGCCGCCTTTACCCGATGTGAAGCCGCCAAGGCGTACCTGATTGATGAGACGCAGTATTTCCTTCTCGTCGGGAAATGAACTGCGGTCGTCGCTCAGCGCCAATTTGCAGCCTATCACCTTATCAATAAAAATCAGGTCGTCAGCCACGCAGCGCATCAGCGTCTTCGTCGGCAGTCCATAATAGCCCGTCAGCATGTAGGCGCTCAAGCCGTCCATCTCCAGCGCCCTGGTTTTGGCGTACAGTTCCGTCAGTTCTTTTACGAATCCATCCGTCCCAAGCAGTCCGACAACGGTTGTCGTCCCGCAGGCTATCAGCTCACCGGGCGCGACGGGCGGCGCCAGCGAGTTATAACCGTCCTGACCGCCTCCTCCGGTAATATGCACGTGCTGGTCGATAAATCCGGGCGTCACGGTTTTGCCCGCGCCATCGAAAATCTCCACCCCGACGCCGCGCGGCTCAATGCACTCCCTTACTTCCGCTATCCTGGCTCCGGCAAGCAGTATATCCCTCATTCCCAGTTTTTCGGGAGCATAAACAAAAACATTCTTTATTAATTTTAGCATAGTCATAAATCAGATGGTTAGGAAATGACAGGCAAGCATGAATATCAATCCGGCCGACAGCGGCAACAGATTGCGTTTGGCAATATCCGCGGACGAGACGCCGGCTACCCCCGCAATGGCGACAATGACTCCCGCTATCGGCGAAGCAGCCCGTCCCATACTCGACGACAACTGCATCGGCAACACCATGACATGGGCAGGCAAACTCAACTGCCCCGCAATGCCCGGCAACAGCGGCCCAAAGGAAAAAAAGGCCGCATTTCCGCTTCCCATCAGCATGGCCGCACCAAATACAATCAGTGTAATGACTGCGGAAACGCCGATGCCCGACATTCCGAGATGCGAAGTGATGGAAACAAGCGAATCGATAAAGCCCAGGCTGATTAATCCCTTTGAAAACACCTCTGCTGCAATTATCAGCGTCACTACCGTTGCAAAAACATTGCCCATGCCTTTCCAGAAATGCGAAATGGCCTCAAATGTCCGCTTCATGCTGCGATAATGGAAAAGCACGAAAATGATGGAGACAAATAACGATACGAACATGGCAACCGTGGTATTTATCTGAATTGGCGGATCGAATAAATTCAGATACGGCGAAAAGATTATCAGGAGGAACAGCGGCAGTACCGGCAGAAAAGCAAATATGAGCGGCACATTAACGTTCGGCGGTTTAAGCTCCGGGATATCCTGCGGCTCAACATTTTTAGCTCTGTCTTTCCGGTCAAAGTACCGGTTTGAAAAGTAATACGCCGCCATTACCACCAGTGTTGTGGGGATAACGAGCGGGATTTGATGCGTGACGAAATAAAAAACATTCGTCTGCCCGATAAGCTCGGACGCCAGCGCCGTATTGGCGGAACCCGGCCCCTGATCGAAAATCGTGGCGGCGGAAATAACCGAAAGCGCTGTCAGCCTGCTCACTCCGAGATTCACCAGAACGGGATAAACCGAGGCAACAAGCAACAGTCCCAGTCCGACAGCCGATGGCGTGGTGATAAACAGGAGTTGCCCGATAGGAATTACGAGGGTCGCCGCCCAGTAAGGATATTTGTGAAAAAAGCCGAGTGGCTTCATCGACACGTAAACGAGGGCGCTGGTGGCTTCTATTCTGTTCATAAAAGCCACGTATCCCCCGATTGTCATAATCATCAGGCCGACACGCAGATGATTCGTCTGAAACGTCTCCTCCATCAGACGGAACAGGTCGAACAGGGTGTTATTCGTCGGTTTGCTCAGTTCAAACGTGTTTACCCCCAAAAGAACGGCAACCGACAACATGAGTACTCCCGACACGAGGAGTACGGCCTGCGGATTGAATTTCCGGTAGAGGTAAACGGCCGTAATGACAATGAATACAATTGATAATGAAGATGCGATGATTGACATGTCCTGTAATCTTTGGCTAATATCCCGGATTCTGTTCAATCGGCCTTCCCGTATTCGAATCGATGAAAATCACAGGAACAGGCAATAGTACCGGCAGGCCGGGAGTGTTCATTCCCCGCGCATCCCGGCCGGCAATTTCATTCAGTTCACGCGTGCGGCGCTTGAAATAGTTGTCCACCGCTCTTTCATTGCCACCTTTTTTCTGGCTTACGCGGATGAGCGTATGCCGGCGTTCCTCTTCACAGAGCAATTCGCGGCTCCGTTCGTCAAGAATAAGGTCAAGCCCTTCCGCTACAAGATCCGTCGCACTGATATCCACAACGCCGGCGCGCTGCCGCACTCTGTTAATCCATGCGGCAGCTTCACCCGTATTGCCGCTTTCATACAGCGCTTCAGCATAGAGCAGGTACGTGTCCGACAGGCGCAGATAGACCAGATCGGCGTATGTCGGGTCGATGTCGCCCGACGACTGTACCTGTTGCGTATAATCCCACTTGCGGGTTGACGGCCACTTATAGTTCTGTACCGTTGTCCGGGTATCGTCCTGCATTACCGCAGTCAACACCGTATCAATAGGCGCTTTGCCTGCACTTAGAAATTCAACCCTGTTGCCATCCGCATTTTTCTCCCAGATTTTCCAGGCCATGGCAGGCTCGTTGACGCGCATGTCACGAGCTCCCATGCCCTTGTAGCTGTACAGCCTTATTGCACCGAGCGAAGGCGACAGGCGCGCTGTGCCCTTGCCTCCGTTGTTGAGCCAGAAAACCTGATTATAAGTCAGTGCGCCGCCTGTATATTCGGGCGCCTGCAGGTTGCTCTTATTGATTGTTCCATCGTTGGAATAGTAATTTTTCCAGGTGGACTTAATCCACACGTCGGTCGGAATGCCTGCAGCAGCGACCGTAGGCTCGGCAAGGGTGAAATAATACAGTACCTCCTTATTGCCGTCGGCATAGGACGGACTGGTGAATACATCAATGAACGGACAGGCGGGAGAAGCGGGCGATTTGCCGAACGGGGCGGTCATCAATGCGTATTCCGAACTTTCCACCAGCGGTTTCATGGCAATAATTGCACTGTCCGGCTGATCGGTTGCAAGATACAGCTCGCCCAGATAATGACGGGCCATGGCGCCCGAAATGTAATTATTGTTCGCGGCGCGAAGCGGAAGATGCTCTGCCGCAAATCTCAAATCGGCTTTCATCAGTTCGCGTATCCGGGATACGGGATCGCGCTCCCAGTCGGTACGGTAATTCTCGCCCGTTATTTCTTCCGTCGATAACGGTACGGCGCCGTATGTGTAGGTAAGGTGCCGGTATGCCCATGCACGGGCAAAACAGGCCTGGGACAGAATCCTGTCTTTGTTCGCCTGATTTTCTTCCACGGTCGCGCCTCCCCATTTTACATCTTCATTCCCGGCTCTCGATATCACCATATTTGCCGTGTTGACAATTTTGTAGAGCCACATGAAAATCACTTCAAACAAATCGTTATCCGTCCGTTTGATATCGGCGGGCTGCAATACAAAACTGAACTTCGCGCCAGTGTTGCCGATATTGTTTCCCCATGAATTATCGGCTCCTCCGGCAAAAATTCCCTGCACGGAGATGGGCATTCCCGAACGGTCGTCGTTTGCCATATAGTCGGTTCTGCGGTATTCGTTGCGCATCTCGCCCTGCAAAGCCGTTATCATGGACTGAAAGCCGGCATAATCCACCAGTAAATTTTCAGCATAGATATTATCGCGGGGTTCTTCCTTCAAAAACTCCGCTTCGCTGCAACTCATGCTCAGCACGAGTGCGCCTGCTATCATATAAAAGGGATTTTTATTTTTCATAATCATTTTACCGTTAACTGTATAATTGCTAAAAATCAAGTTTGCATCCGATGACGAACGAGCGTAAAGCGGGCGCAGATCGCTGACTTGAAATAAATTCGGGATCAAGTCCCGTCCAGGAAGTCCATGTCGCTGCATTTTTGAGGTTTCCGAAAATTTCCAGACGGTCCACGTTGATTGCGTCCAGCCAGCTTTTCGGCAGCCGGTAAGTTAGCGTGACATCCTGCAGGCGCAGAAAATCCGTTTTTTCGTAAAACCCCGCATCGTTGATGTTTACAGCGCTGCTTAACAGGTTTTTCGGATACGTATTTATCGGATTTTCAGGCGTCCAGTATTCAATCATCATCTTGTTTTGAGAATACGAATTACCATTCACGTCACGCAGCGAATTACGTGCTGTCGCGCCACACTGCGCGTTGATGAAGAAACTCAGTATGAAGTTTTTATACGTTATCGTATTCATCATGCTTGCCGTGAAATCCGGGATTGTCCGTCCGATGATTGACCGGTCGTCGGGCGTGATACCCGTCTTGCCGTCCACTTCCCTGTATTTGACATAGCCCGGAATGGAATAGGGATAATCGGGGTTTTGCGGACTGTTGGGGTTGGCGGGGTCGGTGACCTGCCATATTCCATCGAAGACATAACCATAGTTCACGTCTACGGGTTCTCCGATGAACCAGCGCGAAGCCGTGTCATCAACAGGCTTTCCGTTTTCATCATACAATCCCACGTCTTTTATCCTCGTATTGTAGTGAACGACATTAAAAGCTGTCGTCCATTTGAAATCCTTATGACTGATATTGCTGGAAGTGATATGGAGTTCAAAGCCATTGTTTGATGTGGCGCCGATATTTTCCAGCAGGCTGGAGGTCCCGTTAATTGTAGGAATGGTACGCCTCAGGAGCAAGTCTTCCGTATCCGACCGGTAAATGTCAAACGAGCCTTGCACCCGTCCGCCCCAGAGGCCGAAATCAATGCCGGAGTTGAACGAAGTGGTCGATTCCCAGCCCAGCGAGGGCGATGCAAGTTTCATCGGATAAAAGCCGTACATGGGCTTGTGGTCTTCGGTAAGATAATTGAACGTACTGAGATTGGGAAGCGTGGCGTAAGCTCCACTAATCGCTTCATTGCCGTTTTTCCCGTATGAAAGGCGAAGTTTAAGGCTGGATAACGGATTGTTTTGCGAATAAAAATTTTCATTATGGATATTCCATCCGACCGCCATGGAAGGGAAAACGCCGAATTTACTGCTTTCGCCGAAAGCGGAATATCCGTCACGGCGCGCTGTGAGCGTAAGCAGGTAGCGGCTGTCATACGCATAGTTGAGCCGCCCCATTTGAGAGATATGATTCTGTTTCCAGTATGACGACGAACCGGATAATGTTCCCGCTTTTGAAGCCTGGTAATATGTCATCACATCATTCGGAAAATCAACGCCCTCCATCGTATTCTGCTCGTACACCTTGCTCTCGGCCGAGTATAATCCCGTGAAAAATATATCGTGTTTGCCGAAAGTGTGCACATAGGAAAGGATATTTTCAATAATCCAGTCCGTCGTATTCCAGTCATCGGTATTCAACCGGCCGTTCAACTGCTCGCCGAAATAAGTGTCGCGCCCCTCGTAGTTCTTATACGTGCTTGACTCATAGGTAAATCCCGTATTCAGTTTGTAACTCAGCCCTTTGATAAACGGAAATTTTATATCAACGGCATTGTTCGTAATCACCTTGTAGCGAATATCGCTGCTTTTTTCATTGATATTGCTCAGCGGATTGCGGTTGAACGCTTCGCTGCTGCTTTCCCAGGCCTTGAGTTTGACGGAGCCGTCCCCGTTATACGCCTCGGCGAGCGGAATCATCAGAAAAGCGCGTCCGAAGTCGGGACTGTTGCCGCTACGGTCATAACGCCCCATCTGGGTATTCGTCGCGAATTTGAGCCATGGAAAAAACTCCTGGTCAACGTTCACTCGAAAATTATAACGCTCAAACTGATTGTTTACCCGGACGCCCTCCGTCTGGCTGTAATTGCCGGAAATAAAATATTTCGTTTTGCCGGCCCCGCCCGTGAACGACAGATTGTGCTGCTGTGAAAACGAGTTGCGGGTAATCTCGTCTATCCAGTCGGTATATTTCCCGTTTTCATGCATTCCAATTTCGGTCGCCGTCATCTGCGCAAGATAGGCGTCAGGCTTCGCATTTGCACCAAGCGATTCCTGTATTGCTTCGGTTTTGTATTTCCAGAACTCTTCCCCGTTCATCATCCGTGGAAGATTGACGGGGCCGCTGAAGGTGAAGAACGAATTGTATGAAACACTCGTTTTGCCGGCCTCTCCGCGTTTGGTGGTGATAAGGATGACGCCGTTGCTGCCGCGCGCGCCATAAATGGCGGCCGACGATGCGTCCTTCAGCACCTCAATACTTTGCACGTCATTGGCATTGATTTCCGACCAGGGACCGTCGAACGGAATGCCGTCCAGAATGATAAGGGGCTTGTTTGATGCGGTAATTGAATTGGTGCCGCGAATGACGGTCGTCGAAGACGACCCCTCCGCGTTGGTTCCCGTGATTGAAACGTTCAGGCCTGCAATCGCTCCCTGCAGCGTCTGGATAATGTTTGTCTGGGGACGCTCCTCCAGCATCTCTTTCTTAATTGCCGCAACAGCGCCCGTCACATCCGATTTTTTCTGCACGCCATAGCCGACAACCACGATTTCGTCCAAAGCCAGCCGGTCTTCCTTTAAGGTAATGTTAACAAGAGACTGATTCTCCACGGCAATCTCCTGTGTCTGATATCCGATATATGAGACGGCAAGTATCGCGCCGGACGGGATGTTCAGGCTGAACTTGCCGTCCATATCGGTACTGGTTCCATTGGTTGTGCCCTTTTCAACCACGCTCGCGCCAACAACCGGCTCGCCTGTTTCGTCGATTACCGCGCCGGAAACCGTCCCGGTCTGCCCCTCAACCGCAGCCGGTACAATGAGGATTTGCTTTCCCTGTATTTTAAAAGTACTGCCCGTCCCCTTCAAAATGGCGGTCAGGGCTTCCGTGAGCGGTTTGCCTTTAATATCATCGACCGCGACAGTCCGGTTTACGTTGATTGTCCTTTCGTTGTAGGCGACGTTAAGGCCGGTCTGCTCTTCTATTTCCTCCAGTGCGGAACGAATCGTCGTCTGCCCGGCGGACAGGGTTATCTGCTGATTCTGTGCCTGAGCCGTCACTGCGGCAGCAAGCAGGAACAGATACGGAATGACTTTTTGAAAATAATTCTGTTTTTCTCTGAAAAAATAATTGGATAATTTCATGTTTTTACTGCGTTTTTTATGAATATTGATTTAATAAATGTACAGTTTATCGCGCTCTATTTTATACCGCAAACCGGGGATAAGGTATTTCAGCACATCCATAAACCCGTTGATGTCCTGCTCCCGGTCCAGTTTCATGGTAATCTGTTCGTCCCCGTAGCTGTGGGAGTTGAGATAGACCTCCATGCCATACCTGCGCCTGATGGTTTTTGCTATTTCGTCTATCGACATGCCCTGGATGGCGAGACTGCCGCCTGTCCATGCGGTAACGGCATCCACCCTGACGGTTTGTATTTCCACAAGCCCCGACTTCCTGTTGAAAGTTACCCGTTCGCTGGGCGCAAGCAGCAAATCTCTGTCCGCGGCATTTTTGAGCCGCACATTTACTTTTCCGCTTTCAAGCGTGACGGACGAATTGTCGTCGTCGGTATAGGACGAGACGTTGAAGACCGTACCCAACACTTCCACCTCCATATCGGTCGTGTTTATGACAAACGGCTGTTTTTCACTCCTTGCAACGCTGAAATACGCCTCTCCGTTGAGATACACCGTTCGCGTCCGGCCGAAATGTTCGGGATAGACAAGCATGCTTCCCGCATTGAGCTTCACTTCGGAAGAATCGGGCAGGAGAATAGACCTCATCTCTCCATTGGGAACGATACACTCGACTAATTTCACATCGCCGGCGGGGACAGTGTCCCGCTCCAGATAGAGGTACGTGACGGTTGCCGAAAGGAGGGGTAAGAGCAATACCGCCGCAACTTTCAGCAAAGTGCGGACGGGAGACGCCAACCGGTTTGCCGGCGCAAAAATCCTGAGCTGTAACTCGCGGAACGATTTTTCGGTTGACCGGCCGGCTTCCATGTCCGGCCTGTCCCACATTTCCGACAGGATTTCATCCTTTTCTTCCCTGTTCTGTTCGTCCATGAGCCACTCTGCAAATTTCTTCCGGACGTTTTCGGGATATATCCCCCCGAAATAGGTTTCCATGATTTGACGTGTTCTCGACATATTTTTCACTTTTTATTTATATGTAATTTTCAAACGGTTCCGCACCCAAGCGAACGGAGGATTTTTTTTCCTAAAAAAAGAAGATCAGGGCGAGGGCGATTACTTCCCTGATACGATTCAGTGCGTGATTAAGATGATTTTCCACTGTTTTTTTGAAGATATTCAGTTTCTCGGCTATCTCGGCATTTTTCAGGTTCTCAACCCGGCTCATCACGAAGACGCGGCGCCGCTGCTCCGGCATTTGCTCGACCGTCATCCGTATGAGCAGTTCGAGTTCTTTGGCCTGAATTTCTTCATCGGGCATATATCCGGCCAAACCGGCCGTGCAGGATGAGATATAATCCTCTTCGACCGTCTTGTGCGTCAGATAATTACACGCCTTATTCCGGGCTATCCCAAAGAGATAGCCTTCCAGTGATTTCAGGTCGGACAGGTCTTTCCTGTTCACCCAGATGTATTCAAAAATATCCTGCGACAAATCTTCCGCAACTTCTTCGGATTTGACCAAACGGTTAATGAAAGATTTGAGCTTGGGATAATATTGTATGAACATCCGGCGGAAAGTCCCGTGATCGCCCTCCGCTATTCTTTCAATATCAATATGTTTTTCATCGCGCCGCATAAATTCTTCCAATGTTAAACGGTATATAAAGATAACGTGAGACTTTGGGACGTCCCGAAATGACTTTGGGACGTCCCGAAATGACTTTGGGACGTCCCGAAATGACTTTGGGACGTCCCGAAATGACTTTGGGACGTCCCGAAATGACTTTGGGACGTCCCGA
>JAIRYY010000154.1 GCA_031267485.1 Tannerella sp. | reverse complement strand
AGCCATACGCTCAAGTCGGGGCGGGCTGTCTTTACGCCGGTCGCAATCGCCGCGCCACGCCCGTGAATCGTGTGAAAACCGTACGTATCCATATAGTACGGCAAACGCGAAGAACAGCCGATTCCGGAGATAACGGCCACCTGATGCGGAGGAATGCCGGTCTCCGCCATCGCCCTGTGCAGGCAATTCAACGCCGCATGGTCGCCACAGCCCGGGCACCAGCGCACATACTGATCACTTTTGTAATTTTTGGGTTCGTATATTGTATTCATATTTCTTAAAGTTTTACATGTTTATATTACATCACGAATTTTCCAGTATTTTGGTAAATTCCTCCACCAGGCGCGACACGATGAATGGCTGTCCTTTTATACGGTTGAACCGGTATGGATTAAAGTCATTCACCTTACTGCGCAGATAATTCGCAAACTGCCCGTTATTCTGTTCGGCGACAATCACCTTTTTATACCGTTTCAGTACCTCCTCCGTATTTTCGGGCAGCGGACTGATGAAACGGAAATGCGCCAGTGCGACTTTCCGGCCTCTCGACTGCATGATTTCCATCGTTTCATACAGATGGCCGTATGTTCCGCCCCACCCTACCAGCAAAAGTTCGGCGTCGGAATCGCCGACGGCTTCCAGCCAGGGGATGAAACCGGCGATTTTATCAATCTTCGCCTGACGCGTCATGACCATCTTCTGGTGATTCATCGGGTCGGTCGAGATGGAACTCGTATCATAATCCTTCTCCAGTCCGCCGATACGGTGTGCAAACCCTTCCGTACCGGGCGTCGCCCAGTAGCGCACAAGCGAATCCCTGTCGCGGCGGTAGGGCTTCCAGGGCGCTTCCTCCTCATAATTGCTTACATAATTAGGCTTTATTCCGGGATAATCATCCAGGTCGGGAATACGCCATGCGGAAGAGCCGTTTGCGAGGAACGCATCCGACAGCAAAACGACCGGCGTCATGTGTTCCACGGCCAGTTTGCCCGCCCAGAACGCCATGTCGAAACAGTTCGCAGGCGTGGCGGCAGCCAGCACGACGACCGGACTTTCGCCGTTCCGGCCATACAGCACCTGCATAAGGTCGGCCTGTTCGCTTTTGGTAGGCATGCCGGTCGAAGGGCCGCCGCGCTGCACGTCGACGACGACAAGGGGCAGTTCGGCAATCACGGCCAGTCCGATGGCTTCGCTTTTCAGCGCCAGGCCGGGCCCGGACGTGGAAGTCACGCCAAGACATCCGGCAAAGCTCGCGCCAATGGCGGTACATATCCCGGCAATCTCGTCCTCGGCCTGTATGGTGATAACGCCCAGGTTCTTATGTTTCGACAGTTCCTGCAGGATTTCCGTTGCGGGCGTAATCGGGTAACTTCCCAGAAACAGCCTCAATCCCGCCTTTTCGGCGGCGGCAATCAATCCGTAAGAAATGGCATTGTTACCGTTCACATCCTTGTATATGCCCGGCTCCACCTTTGTCCCTTCAATACGGTATGTCGAAACGGAGGCTTGAATATTGTGGCCATAATTGTAACCGTCCGTCAGCGCCTTGATATTGGCCTGGGCGATAACCGGTTTTTTGGCGAATTTATTCTGCAGCATCTTCATCGCCTCGTCCACAGGGCGGTCGAACAGCCAGCAGACGAGTCCCAGCGTAAACATGTTCTTACAGCGCAAAGCCGCCTTGCTGTCAAGCCCGAACTCCGCCAGTCCGTCGCGTACCATCGTCGAGACGGGCGCGGCTATGACCTGCCGGTCTTCCAGCTCGAGTTCCTCAAAAGGGTCTTCGGTACTGTATTCCGCCTTTTCGAGGTCCCTTTTCTGAAAAGAATCCGTATCGATAATAATAATCGAATCGGGTTTCAAATTTTTCACGTTCACTTTCAGCGCCGCCGGATTCATTGCCACCAGCACGTCGGCCTTATCGCCGGGCGTAAATATTTTCTTCGCTCCCAGATGCACCTGGAAACCCGATATTCCGCTCAGTGAGCCTTGCGGCGCCCTTACCTCGGCGGGATAGTCAGGGAAAGTCGAAATGTCATTCCCGAAAATAGCCGACAGGTTGGAAAATATCGTTCCGGTCAATTGCATCCCGTCGCCGCTGTCTCCCGAAAAACGGATCACGATCTGATCCAGCGCTTTCACTTTTGTTTGTTCCGTCATGTTGAATTTCTATCTATTTGGTTTGATTATAAATAAGCAACTCCAGTTTTTCCGCCAACGCTTCCGCGCCACATTCCGTGTACATCGGATCCGCATTAAAGCAAATCCCGGCCTGTTCATAAAAAGGCCTGCGCCTGTCCAGGCTCTCCCTGATAAAATCAGCCAGTTCGTCCCCCGACCGATTCTGCAAAACGGGGCGTACCGTTCTGCTCGCCTGCAGCCGCGCGGCAAGTTCTTCCACCGACACCTGCAGATAGACCGTCGTTCCCGCATCATTCATTATTTCCATGTTGCCATGATAGCACGGCAGGCCTCCTCCGGTCGACACGACAACGTTTTCAATCTCCGAAACCTCGCGCAGTATGCGGCGTTCCATATCCCGGAAACGCGCCTCCCCCTCGGTGGCAAATATCTCGCCAACCTTCTTCCGGTAACGGTTTTCTATGAAATGATCCGTGTCAATATAAGAAAGATTCATCCGCCGCGATAAAACTTTTCCAAGTGTAGTTTTACCTGCTCCCATATAGCCTATCAGGAAAATACGCATCATAAAGCCTTTGTTTATAAGCCGCAAAAGTAATACAATCCGGGGGGAATACAAAAAAAATCGGCCGAATCTTTTTTATGGCTGACGGCCGACGACATACACAAGGCTTCACACCTCCTTTTCGCCGGTGAGAATCTGCTGCAAATCTTCGGCCGAGATGGCCTTGCTGAGTTTGCCGTTGTG
Source organism: Tannerella sp. (assembly GCA_031267485.1). Classification (GTDB taxonomy): domain Bacteria; phylum Bacteroidota; class Bacteroidia; order Bacteroidales; family Tannerellaceae; genus Tannerella. The sequence continues at coordinate 16,494 of JAIRYY010000154.1, read as the reverse complement.
CGCGACGGTAATGGCGCCTCTTTCTTCGGATACGATGATAACCAGAGCGTCCGTTTCGATAGACATCCCGAGGCCGGAGCGGTGACGCAGGCCCATGTCTTTCGGCATGGCGACGTTGTGCGCCACCGGCAGGATGCATCCGGCGGCTTTGATTTCGCTGTCGACGATAATCATCGCCCCGTCGTGGAGCGGACTGTTCTTGAAAAAGATATTTTCGATAAGGCGGGCATTCACGTCGGCGGTAAACATTTCTCCGGTCTGGATGTAGGTGGACAAATCCATTTCGTGCTGTATCACAATGAGGGCGCCGGTCTTTTTCCGGGCAAGGTTCAGGCAGGCCAGCACGACCGGCGCGACGAATTTCTGGTTCCCGGAGGCGTCGTCCTTCTTCCTGAAGATGTTGTAGAGGAAACGCCATCCCCTGTTGGAGCCAAGCGCCATGAGGAACCGGCGTATTTCATCCTGGAAGATGATGACCAGCACAATAAAACCGACACTGATGACCTTGTCAAGTATGGCGCCTATGAGACGCATCTCCAGCACCTGCGAGACAAGCACCCAGACGGCAATGATGGATATGACGCCGCTGAAGATGGTCAGCGTGCCGGAACTTTTCATGAGTTTGTACGTCTGGTACATAAAAAATGCCACCAGGATGATATCTATTGCGTCTTTTATCCCGAATGAAGTGAACATATTATCCGTGTTTTAACTTGTTTGTGATTTTTACGGCTTCGACGGCCGCTTTCACGTCGTGCACCCGCAGCATATCCGCTCCGTTGAGCAGTGCGAACGTATTGAGCGCCGTCGTGCCGTTCAGACTTTCTTCCGCCGTACAGTCCAGCAGGTCGTATATCATCCTTTTGCGCGATATTCCGACCAGCAGCGGACATTCCGTCATCGCCCGGAACTCGTTCAGATAGCGCATGAGTTCGTAGTTCTGATCCGGCGTCTTGGCGAATCCGAAACCGGGGTCGACGATGATGTCGTTGACGCCAGCCAGCCTCAGCGCCCGTATCTTTCCGGCAAAATAGAGCATGATGTCCTCGAAGAGATGATGATAGTCCGTATGCTGCCGCATCGTCTGCGGCGTGCCGCGCATGTGCATGAGCACGTAGGGCACATTGAGCCGCGCCACCGTTTCGAACATGTTTCCGTCCATGTTGCCGCCGGAAATATCGTTGATTACGGCAACCCCGTATTCTTCCACGGCACGCCGCGCGACGTCCGCCCGGAACGTGTCGAGCGACACGGGAATATCGGGATAATCGCGCAGCAACCTCGCCAGAGCCGGTTCAATCCTGCGCCATTCCTCTTCGGCGGATACATCCGCCGCGTCGGGGCGGGAGGAATATCCGCCGAGGTCGACCAGGGCGCCGCCTTCGGCAATTATCGTTTCGATGCGCCCGGCGACGGCCGCTTCGCTTTGCTGCCGGCTCTCCGCGTAAAACGAATCGGGCGTCACATTGAGTATGCCCATCACAGCGGGCGTATCCAGCGGCCACAACTTGCCTTTCATATTCAACATTTTAACTATCGTCATAAACACTTAAAATTCACGCGGATGTCCTCCGTCCGCAATGCTATCGAATCATTCAAAAGAAACTTTTTAGTCCGCAAATGTATGAAAATAACCCAATATAAATTACTTTTGCGTCGCAAAATAATCGTATGAAGCGAACATGAACCAATCGTCAACGTTGTCGAATCCGGTCTGCGCCGAAGGTTGCAGGCTGTCAGCCGCAGTAAGAACATGAACATAGCGGAACTGTATACATTATATAAACAGCGCCCTGCCGTCACTACGGACAGCCGCGCATGTCCGCCCGGCGCCCTGTTTTTCGCGCTCCGGGGCGAATCGTCCGACGGCAACGCCTACGCGGAAAAGGCGCTGCAGGCCGGATGCTCCCATGCGGTTATCGATGACGCTGCCGCATGGGCCGGCGAACGGACAATACTCGTTGACAACGCGCTCGAGACGTTGCAGCAGCTCGCACGCCTCCACCGGCGCACGCTGGGCGTCACGGTAATCGGCATCACGGGCACGAACGGGAAAACAACGACAAAGGAACTGATGGCGAAAGTCCTGTCGCAAAAGTACAGCGTACTGTTTACGGAGGGCAATCTCAACAATCACATAGGCGTGCCGCTGACGCTGCTCCGGCTGACCGGCCGGCACGAAATAGCCGTCGTGGAAATGGGCGCCAACCACCCCGGAGAAATCCGCGACCTGGCGGAAATCGCCCTCCCCGATTACGGTCTCATCACAAACGTCGGATACGCTCACCTGGAAGGGTTCGGTTCGTTCGAGGGCGTCGTGCGGGCAAAAGGCGAACTGTACGATTTCCTAAGGCGGACGGACGGACGGATTTTTATCGACGGGGACAACCGGTACCTGACAGAAATGGCGGAAGGAATCGAAAAAACAGTCTATGGCAAAATCCCGGACGTATCGCCGCGGCGTAGCGACGCGGGAAATGTTTCCGGCGGAAAAGCGCCGTCCGTCACGGGAAAGGTTACGCACAACTACCCGTTCCTTTCGTTCCGGTGGCAAACGCCGGGCGCCGCGTCGCCGGACGTGGAGGCTTACGACGTGGAGACGCGTCTGGTTGGCGATTACAACCTGGGCAATGCGCTGGCCGCAATTGCAGCCGGACTTCACTTCCACGTCCCGCCCGGACTGATAAACGGGGCAATATCGGCCTACGAGCCGGCAAACAGCCGCTCGCAGCGAAAAAAAACGGCCGGCAACACGCTGGTCATCGACGCATACAACGCCAATCCAAGCAGCATGAGGGCGGCGCTGGAAAACTTCGCTTCAGCGGAAAGCCGGCCCGGCCGCACGCCGCCGCCGGAGGAGGAAAAGGAGCTTTCCGGCACGACATTCTCCCGCGGGGATTCCGCGCCGTTGCGGAAAGCCGTCATTCTCGGCGACATGCTGGAGCTTGGCGAGAGAAGCCCCGAACTGCACGGGGAAATAATCGCGCTTGTCAAAAAGTGCGGGTTTGACAGCGTCCTGCTCTGCGGCGAACAGTTTTCCGCCGCCGGACAGACGTTCACATGCTTCAGGGACGTTGACGGGCTGAACGAATACCTCGAAGCAAATCCGCCGAGGGGCTGCGAAATACTCATAAAAGGCTCGCGCGGAATGCATCTTGAGAAAATAATACACAACTTATAATCACAAAAAACATTTAATGGAAAATACAGTCACATACGACCCCGGAAAGGGATTTTCGCTGAACGACATGGAAGAACTTCTATTCGGACGGAAAAAGCTGGAACTGTCTGCGGAAACCATCCGGAAAGTCGACCGCTGTCATTCATTTTTAAAGGATTTCTCCAAAGACAAGGTTATCTACGGCATAAACACCGGCTTCGGGCCTATGGCTCAGTATCGCGTTGACGACGGCTATCTCCGGCAACTGCAGTACAACATCATCCGGAGCCACTCGACAGGCGCGGGCGAACCGCTGAAACCCCTGTACGTAAAAGCGGCCATGATAGCGCGCCTCTCCACTTTCCTGCAGGGCTATTCGGGCGTACATGCCGACCTTGTCCGCCTGATTACCGAATTTATAAACCGCGACATCTGCCCGTACGTACCCGAACATGGAAGCGTCGGAGCCAGCGGCGACCTCGTGCAGCTGGCCCACATCGCGCTGGCGCTCATCGGGGAGGGAGAGGCTTACTACGGCGGAGAGCTGATGCCCGCGGCGAAAGTCATGGAAGCGGAACGGCTGAAACCGTTCGAGATACATATCCGCGAAGGCCTGTCCGCAACAAACGGGACGTCCGTGATGACCGGCGTCGGGATTGTCAACCTGATTTATGCCCGGCGGCTGCTGGAATGGGCTATCGTTGCATCCGTCATGATGAACGAAATAGCGGCCTCGTATGACGATATGATGTCGCCTGTCATGAACGGCGCCAAAAAGCACCGGGGGCAGCTGGCGGTTGCCCGCAGGATGTGCGAATGGGCGCATGGCAACCGGACGATGAAGAAACGCGAAATGGAAATGTACGGACACAATACGGAAAAGATTTTCAAACACAAGGTACAGGCTTACTATTCGCTGCGATGCGTGCCCCAGATTCTCGGCCCCGTATGGGACGAGCTCGAGAACGCGGAAAAAACGCTCGTCGACGAACTTAACTCGGCGTGCGACAATCCAATCGTCGACCCCGAAACCCGATATGTCTACCACGGCGGCAATTTCCACGGCGACTATGTATCGTTCGAGATGGACAAGCTGAAAATCGCCGTCACCAAAATGACGATGCTTGCCGAACGGCAGTTGAACTATCTGTGCCACAACCGCATCAACGACGATATCCTGCCGCCGTTCGTCAACCTTGGGACGCTCGGACTGAACTACGGCCTGCAGGCGGCGCAGTTCACCGCCACTTCGACGACTGCCGAATGTCAGATGCTGTCCAACCCCATGTACGTTCACAGCATACCCAACAACAACGACAACCAGGACATCGTCAGCATGGGCACAAACGCTTCGCTGATTACCCGGACAGTCATCGAGAACGGATATCAGGTGATGTCCATCCATTTCATGGCGCTCGTCCAGGCCGTTGACTATCTTAAAATACAAAAGAAGATGTCGGGAAAAACATGCGCGATTTATGATGAAATCCGCTCATTCTTTCCTATCTTTGCCGATGATACGCCTAAATACAGGGATATTGAAGCGGTAAAAAATTATTTGACAACTAAAAATTTGCAGTGACAATGAAGGTTCCCGAAAAATATTACGACGAAGTGTTTGATTTCAAAGGACAGTGGGACGTACCGTCCCGGTGCGGGTTGAAAATTCTGGCATGCGACGGAAAAACATACATTATGGCGACGGAATTATATCAGGATAATCCCGGAACATCCGTCACGTACACAGGATATTCGCTGTTAAAACAGATATGCGAAAGCAAAGGCCTCGCCGAAAAGGACGCCGTCTATCTGGAATGTAATCCCGACACGAACTCGAAATTGTCGTTCTACGACGAAGAAATATTTCAGGTAACATTCCCCGAAACAGGCGGAGACGAAGGCCGGCCCGGTTACCGCCGGCTTTCGTCCGGTGAAATAAAATCCCTTTTCCCCTGATGCCGGTTGGCCCGGTCAAAAGGTCTGACGATTGAAAAACAAATATATGCAAGGCAAATTCGACGATATATGTCCCTATTACCCCTCCGAGATTCCGCAGGCAATGCAGCGTATTGCCGACAGCGAATATTTCGGAACGCTGTCACAATACATTTTCCCGGATAAAGGCGTGGAAGAAACGCGGGAAATGGTTCGCAATATCCGCACGACCGACGAGTTCCAGCAAAAGGTTATGTACTACGTGAACCGGCAGGTTATCGCACGTTCCATTTCAGGCTTTACGTACAGCGGACTGGACGGCCTGAACGCGGAGAAGAACTATCTTTTCATTTCGAATCACCGGGATATCATGCTCGATTCGTCCCTGTTCCAGTACGTGCTTCATTCCAACGGGTTCAGGACTACGGAAATAACTTTCGGGAGCAACCTGATGCATCCGCCGCTGGTCGTCGACATCGGAAAGGCGAACAAAATGTTCAAGGTCATACGAAGCAGCAATATCCGCAATTTCCTGAAAAACTCCATGCATCTGTCGGAATATATCCGCCACACAATCCGGGAGAAGGGCGAATCCGTCTGGATTGCCCAGCGCAACGGCCGCACCAAAGACGGCAACGACGTCACCGACCAGGGTATCATCAAGATGTTCTGCATGAGCAATGCCGCCGACCCGGTTCGTTCGGCCGGCGAACTGAACATCGTTCCCATTGCCATATCGTATCAGATAGAATCGTGCGACATGCTGAAAACACGCGAACTGTACCTCTCGCGCAAATGCGAAAAGTACATGAAGCAACCGGGCGAAGACCTCAACAGCATTCTGACGGGAATCATGCAACCCAAAGGCTCCGTCAACCTGAGCGTCTGCAAACCCGTTGCGGTGGACGAACTGGCGATAACCCACAAATATCCCAACGAATTTTACAAAACGGTCGCATCGCTCATCGACCGGCGCATCCACGAAAACTATAAACTGTACGACAACAACTACATAGCATGCGACATCCGGTCGGGCAACGCCAAATACCGCGATTTTTACACGCCGGAAGACCGGGAACGGTTTGACGGCCGTTGCCGCCGGATGCTTGAACAGGTGGACGGCGACAGGGACGAACTGATGTCCATATTCCTCGGAATATACGCCGCACCGGTCGAAAACGCGGAAAAGATAAACAATCAGTGAATATTAAACAGATACACGACATGGATAACAGTATAAAACTTCAGCATCTCCCGCTATCGGAGATAAAAGCATATCAGGAAAAAAGAATGGCGGAACTGCTCGAATACGTGAATGTCCGCTCCGTTTTTTACAGGGAACTGTTCGCAAGGGAAAACATCAGCATCCCGAAAATAAGGCATCTCGAAGACTTGCAGCACATACCCGTTACGACGAAACAGGACCTGCAGCTGCGCAACAGGGATTTTGTCTGCGTTCCCGCGTCCGGCATACGCGACTACGTGACGACCTCCGGCACGCTTGGCGAACCGGTCACTTTCGCCGATACGGAAAACGACCTGCGACGCCTCGCGCTGAGCGAAGCGCTGTCGTACGAGTTTGCAGGGTGCCGCCCCTCCGACATCATCCAGCTCACGGTAACCATCGACCGCTGTTTCATGGCAGGACAGGCGTGCCAGCTCGGCAGCCTGAAGTTCGGCTCCGGGCTGATACGCGTGGGAAACGGCATCCCCGAACTGCAATGGAACACTATCCGCCGCATAAACCCGACCGTATGCATGTGCGTGCCGTCGTTCCTGCTCAAACTCATTGATTTTGCGAAAGCAAACGGCATCGACTACCGCAACTGTTCCATAAGGCGCGCAATATGCGTCGGCGAAACGGTCCGCACGAACGAACATTCCTACAATAAACTCGGAGAGAAAATACATGAGCAATGGCCGGAACTCGCCATGCACGTAAACTACGCCTCGACGGAGATGCAGTCGTCGTTCAGCGAATGTGAGAAGGAATGTGGGGCGCACCACAAGCCCGACCTCACGATTGTCGAATTTCTCGACGACGACAACCGGCCTGTAAAAGCAGGCGAACCCGGCGAAATAACCGTCACCACTATTGGCGTGGAGGGCATGCCGCTCATCCGTTTCAAGACGGGCGACGTCTGCTACCATTTCGAAGAACCCTGCGCCTGCGGACGGCGCTCCCTGCGCTTAGGCCCCATCCTCGGCCGCAAGGGGCAAATGATAAAATACAAAGGCACGACGCTCTATCCCGCAGCGCTGTACGATATTCTCGAAAATATTCCCGAAGTGAAAAACTACATCGTGGAAGTTTACACAAACACGATTGGAACGGACGGCATACGCATTCTTGTCGGCAGCCCGAACAACAGCGAAGTTTTCATAAAGCAGATAAAGGATTTCTTCCGTTCGAAGATACGCGTCGCCCCCGAAGTAGTCTTCGAACCGGTAGAGCTGATAGCCCGGAAACAGATGCCTCCCACGAGCCGCAAACTGATAAAGTTCTTCGACTATCGCGAAGACAAAGCCTGACTTCAGCCGGCTTTTATATTTCTCACCACCTCTTTTCCGAACGATTTGTTGACGAGCGAACGGTTGCGGGGGCGGTACGTTCCTTCTTCCATCTCGCGCAGGACAACGTTCGTGAAGAGGCGGAACATCTTCTGTTCCTGGCTCTCGTCCCGGTAGAACATCTCCCACGCATATTCGTACAGTTCCTGCAGACGCTCCGCCGGCATGTGTTTCGGGTGAAACACGACCTGCCCCGCGTTGTAATGATCCCAGTCGAAATCGAAAATACGTCCCTGACGCAAGTAATCGTCGTATCCTTTCGTATGGGGGAACGGCGTCATTACCGTAAACTCGGCAAGATCGAGATTTATCTCAAGAAGGAAGTCTATCAGCCGTTTGATGTCATCTTCCGTCTGGCTGTCGATGCCCAGCAGGATCGTCCCCTCCACGCCGATACCGTAATCATGATAACGTTTCACGCGCTCCTTTATATAGCTCGACGTATCGTATACGGCCTGATACACGTACCACGCTCCGGCCTGTGCGGCAAGGTCAAGCACCTTCGGGTCGTCTTCAATCGTATGGCTTACCCATTTCTTCCTGAAAGGAATCATTTCGCGGAAAAGTTCCATCTCCCACTCCCTGTTTTGCGCCAGCGAATTGTCGACGACAAACAGGCGGTTATTATCAATGGAAGCCAGGTCTTCAATCACCTTATCCATCGGACGGGGGCGGAAAACGCGGCCTCCCAGATACGACACGGCGCACGGGTAGCAGCTGAAACGGCAGCCGCGCGATGCATGAAACAGATCGACCATCTGCACCCCTTTGTGATTGTAAAGTTCGCGTTTGTACAAATCACGGCGGGCCGGGCCGACATCTTCGATAGAGGGCTGCTGCACCATATAATTATAGACCTTTTTCAATGTCCCGTTCCGCCAGTCGCCGAGCACCTGTTCCATGCGTCCCTCCGACTCTCCAAGGAAAACGGAGTCCGCATGTTCCATGGTCTCTTCGGCATGCAGCATGGTTGAGATGCCGCCGAACATGACCTGTTTGCCGCGACGGTGATATTCGTCGGCGATAGCCCAGCCGCGTTTCACCTGCGTACTCAGCATCATGGAAATGGCAACCAGATCACATTCTTCGTCAAAATCAAGATCTTCAACGTTTTCGTCCGTAAATGAGACGTCCACATATTCGGGAAGCGTAGCCGCAAACACGACGGGCCCGTGAGGAGGCAGATTAAAAGTCGTCTGCCCCGGCAATTTCTTCCACCTGGGATAAATTAATTTGATTTTCATATATAAATATCATTCTGCGATTACAATTGTGCGCAAATATAATGCTAATTAACGTAATTCAAAAAAATCGGCGAAGAAAAACGCCCGTCATTTTCAAATCCGGGCAGGGTACAGTCAATCAGAATATTCCCCGCCGTATCCGGAACATCTTGCTTATCACGGGTTCCATGCGGATCAGGTATTGATTCGTGTATAAAAACATTGAGTTTTGGATAAGCAAACCTCAGTCTTATCTGATTCAACCGTTTCCCCCGGCATACCTGCAGACTGTTTATTGACCCGACCTCCGATTATAAAATAATGAGATGTTTCGCTTTATTTCTGACATTTGGAACAGTTTAGGCTATCTTTGTTTTCAAGTTTATAAATATTCTCGCAAAAATTGCGAGAGTTCTCTCAAAAACTGCGAGAGCTCTCTTAAAATTTGCGAGAGCTCTCGCGAAAACTGAGAGAGCTCTCGCGAAAAGTAAGAGAGTTCTCGTAAAAAGTAAGAGAGCTCTCGTATAAATTGAGAGAGCTCTCGCAAAAACTTAGAGAGCTCTTGTGAAAATAAAGAGAGCTCTCGTAAAAAATGCGAGAGTTTGCGCAAAGAGTGACTAACTCCGACCATTTCATCAATGTTTTACGCAAAAGTCCCTCGGTCTCCGCTTCTTCTATCTATGGGACAGGCATTTTTGCCAGACGAAATCAGGCGGCGAGTATTTGGATAAAAAAAGATTCGAATAAACAACCCTGTGGAAATTTTGAGGTTTTACCCACTCAAAACGTTATGGAGTCAAAAATACCATTAATATGGTATTTCCACGAGGAAAACAACGCCGTATCTTTGTCCCCGTAATCAAACATTTTTGGACTATGTCATCTATACATTCAAAATTAATCAAAAAAAAACTGATGCTTCCGCTTCTGTCCGAAGCCGGCCGATGTCAGCGGTGCGTATTCTTCCGTCCCGCGCATGTCTTTGATGCGCATTTTTCCCGATAATTTATTCAATTCAATAACATATAATAATATAAGCAATGAAAAAAACAGTTTTAAAAATAGCAGCAGTCCTTTCTCTCACACTTTTTTCCGGCGTCGCTTTCGCTCAGGAAATCCGCATAGAAGGAACAAAATTCGTATATCCCATCGTTGAAAAATGGCTTGCGGAATACAAAAAGGTAAATCCTCAGTCCCCGATTCACCTGGAATTAAGCACGTCGCAGGACAAAGACGTTTCGGACCTGTCGGTGATCGTCCATTCGTTTTCCGAAAACAGCATCCGGAATGAACAGATCGTTTATGTGGGCCGGTATGCGCTCCTTCCCGTCAGCAACGCGCAGAATCCGCTGCTGGAAAAGGCGGCCAAAGGACTGAAGAAAAGGGATCTGATTGATCTGGTTTTCGAGAAGGACGCTTTGGATGAGGATTTTGATCCCGACGAAAAATCCAAATATACGGCGACCATTTATTCCCGCGACAGCGAATCGTCGACGACCCGGGCGCTGGCGGAATATTTCGATCAGACGCCCGAAAGAATCAGGGGAAAACGGATTTTCGGAGATGAGATTTACCTGATCACCGCCATACAGAAAGATGAACAGGGCATCACGTTCAATACGTTGAATTATGTGTTCGACCTGACGTCGCGGCAGTTGAAATCAGGCATTTCCCTGGTTCCGCTCCAGTTGAAGTCGAAGCAGAAAGAGGCTTTCGAATCGTACAATATCGACCGGCTGATTTCCCTGCTCGAAGAATCGAAGATAGAAACGATACCGGTCGGGAACTTCGGGCTGCAAATACCGGCAGCGTATTCCGGCAACAAGGAGGTGGTGAATTTCGTAAACTGGATTCTGGAACACGGACAGCAATACAATCATGAATACGGATTCCTGACTTTGGATAACAAAACCCTGACCAATCAGAAAGAACATCTGGACGACAGCAAAGCGTATTTATCGTATTCGAAGAATTGACAACAACATCATAAAAAAGAAGTATCCCTTTTATCCGACAGCAATTGGTATCAAGGGATACTTCATCCAAAAAAATTATTTAGACATGGCAAAATTATTGTTTTTTCGCAGAAATTGCAAACAATTTCTGCGATTTTTGCAGATTATTTTTTTTCCATTCGTTTTAGGAGGCCTTGTTCAGGCGCAAAAAAATATTACGATACAGGGAAAAGTAATTGACGAAAACAGTGGCGAGACGATTGTCGGAGCAAACGTCGTCGTTAGCGGCGCAAAAGCCGGGACAGGTACGGCGACGGATCCGGACGGGTGGTTCGAGTTAAAAACGGACTCTCTACCCGGATGCTGTGGCATCCGCCATTTGATATTCCCCGTAGAATAAACCGGGAAACAACGCCTGAACCGGTAGCCGGGCTATCCGAATCAATAAACTTTGTCTCCGGCACGGTTACAGGATTGGGGAAATACCATTAATGTGGTATTTTTTTTATGATAATATTATCATATCTTTGTCGCCGAAATTTAAAGTCGTATTCGAAGAATTAACAACAAAATATGGAAAGAAACAGAACTCAAAGCCTTTTTTCCCGTCTGGACTGTGTGGAATGTGGCAAGTCGCACGACCGGCATCAGATTCAATTTATCTGCAGGGACGAAACGTGCCTGTCCATTCTTTCTTCTCATTATGATTTTGCTTCCTGTACGCTGACGCGGGAAGCGTTGAAAGACCGTCCCGCAAACCTCTGGCGGTACAGGGAGTTCCTGCCCGTGTACGACGAGCGGAACATCGTCAGCCTGGGCGAAGGTTTTACGCCCATCCTGCCGTTGCCGAATCTGGAAAAATATACGCCCGGCAAACAGGTTTTGCTGAAAGACGAGTCGAATAATCCGACCGGCTCGTTCAAGGCACGCGGATTGAGCGTCGCCGTATCGAAAGCAAAGGAACTGGGAGTGGAGGCTTTCGTCATTCCGACGGCAGGCAATGCCGGCGGCGCTTTGGCGGCTTATGCGGCGCGCGCCGGATTGAAAGCGCATATTTTCATGCCCCGACTCACCCCGTCGGCTTTCAAGGCCGAAGCCCGCCTGTTTGGCGCCGAGGTGAACGAAATCGACGGGAACATCAGCGATTGCGGCAAGATTGCACATGCATTGGCGGAAAAAAACGGCTGGTTCGACGTGTCCACCCTGAAAGAACCGTACCGTCTCGAGGGGAAAAAAACGATGGGCTACGAGATTGCCGAACAGCTGAACTGGACGCTCCCCGACGTCATCCTGTACCCGACAGGAGGCGGAACGGGAATCATCGGCATCTGGAAAGCGTTCAACGAACTGGAACAGTTAGGCTGGATTGGCGGCAAACGCCCGCGGATGGTTGCCGTGCAAAGTGACAGCTGCAACGGGATTTGCACGGCTTTTCACAACAACGAAAGCCGTTCCGCCTACAGGGACAGCGGCTTTACGGTCGCCAACGGGTTGCGCGTCCCCAAGCCGTATGCCGACAAAGTAATTCTGCAGGTGTTGCGGGAGAGCAACGGAAATGCGGTCAGCGTCTCCGACACGGAGATCCTGGCGGCTCTGCGCGAGCTGGCCTCCCGCGAGGGCATACTGCCTGCTCCCGAAGGGGCAGCCCTGTGGCACGCCTGCAAAGCGCTGAATCAATCGGGATGGATAAAAGACGGCGAAACGGTTTTACTGTTAAACACCGGCAGCGGATACAAATATCTGGATAACATCGAATCATCTGAATGACGGGATGAAATTACACTGGCAAATATTTTTGGCTCTGGCGCTCGGCGTGGTCTCCGGCATTCTGTTTCCCGAAATAACTCCCTATATCTCCTGGATAGGCGATTTGTTCATGAACGCCCTGAGCATGCTGATCGTTCCGGTTATCTTCTTTTCCATCGTCGGCAGCATTTCAGGATTGCGGGAGACAGGCGCGGAATTGAAAAGATTAGGCGCCAGAACGATGGCATATTACGTACTGACCATGGTCATCGCTATTTTTACCGGACTGTTTCTGGTCAATCTGATTGAACCCGGAAGCAATGTACAGGTTGGCGATGCAGCCGTTCTGCCCGACAATCCGGCGGCATCGTCACCCGCGGATATTATCGCCGGATTCATCCCGAAAAACATTTTCTACGCTTTCACGCAAAATAACACGCTTCCGGTTATCCTGATTGCGTTCCTGACGGGACTGACCCTCCCGAGAATCTCCGCCGAAAGCAAACTGTCGCTGACGCGCTTTTTCAGAGGAGGACTGGAACTCACGCTACAGATAACCCATATAATCATCCGGTTTTCCCCCGTCGGAATCTTTGCAATCGTAGTCCGGCAGTTCGGCACGACAGCCGATTTCCTTGCATTGATACAAACCATTCTGATGTATGTCCTGACGGTTGCCGCCGGTTTGGCCATTCACACGTTCGTCTGGCTTCCGTTGCTGTTGCGGTTCGGTTGTCATGTAAAACCGCTGCAGCATTTGAAAAACATGTCGACACCCCTGATCACCGCGTTTTCAACGGCATCATCCGGCGCAACCCTCCCGTTCACCCTGCATGCCGTGGAACATAAAGACGGCATTTCCGCCAAAATAACGAATTTCACCATTCCTCTGGGTGCGGCAATCAACATGGACGGAACAGCCCTGCTGGAATGTGTCGCCGTTATCTTCATTGCGCAGGCGTACGGAATAGAACTCACGTTCCTGCAGCAGATCCTGGTCGTCTTCACCTCGCTGCTGTGCGCCATAGGCGCCGCCGGCATCCCAATGGCGGCGTTAGTAATGATGGCGCTGATACTGAACGTCGTCGGGCTTCCGCTGGAGGGCATCGGTTTGGTGATTGGCGTAGACCGTATCTTAGACATGATGCGCACGGCTGTGAATGTTTACGGCGATACCTGCGTCGCCGTGTTGGTCGCCAAGTCCGAGGGGGAAAAGCTTACAATCGACAGATAAGAGCATGAAAAAAACAATTGTGATAATAAGCGCCATTTTCGTTGTAACGCTAACCGGAGTTTTACTCAATGTCCCGGATACAACCGGCGATGTAAAAACCGATGTCGTCATTATCGGTTCTGGCGGCGCCGGTCTTTCCGCCGCTATTGAAGTTGCAAGCAAAGGTGTCAAGGTTATTGTCGTTGAGAAAAACTCATCTGCCGGAGGAAATACAAATTCAGCAAATGGCATGAGTACGGCCAGATCGGAAAAGGGTATGACAGAAGAAGAAAGCATTGAGGCCTTTTTCAATCATACAATGGAAGGAGGGCATAACCTGAATAATCCTGAACTAGTCAGGATTCTCGCTTCAAAATCGATTGAAATACCCGGATGGGTTGCCGGATTGGAAGCAAACATAAGGAGTCTTGACGAAAACCATGTTACTTTTGGCTCGCGCTTAGTCGATATACTTAAAAAGAACTGCGAACTGCTGAGCGTCGATCTCCGCTTGAATACCAAAGCGATAGCAATATTAACGGAAAAGAATAAAATCAGTGGCATTGAAGTTGAAGCAGCGAACGGAAAACGCTATCATATTCATGCAAAAGCAGTTATCATAGCTAGCGGAGGTTTCGGGGCAAATAAAAAACTGGTAATTAAACACAATCCCGCATTAGAAGGTTTTGCCACGACTAATCAGCAGGGAACGACCGGCGATGCGCTTCAGCTGGTGGAAAACTTGAATGTTGCCTTAGTCGATATGGAACAAATACAAACCCATCCGACTGTAGTTGCAGGACGGCAGACAACCATAACTGAAGGCATGCGGAGTGCGGGAGCTATTCTTATCAATCACGATGGCCGACGTTTTGTAAATGAAACTTCGACGCGCGATGTTGTTTCTAAAGCTATTTTGGAAAACGAAAGCAAGACCGCTTTTTTAATTTTTGACTCGGCAATCGCTCAAAAAATGAAATTGGCCAATCAGTATATTTCGGAGGGATATGTTACGGAAGCGGCTTCTATCGGTGACTTGGCAGCAAAAACCGGCATGAATATTGCCGAAACGGAAAACACTGTAGCCAAGTATAATTTGTTAGCAAAAGATGGAACAGATAATGAATTTGGAAGGCCAAGAATCCAACCTCTCAAACAGGCGCCCTTTTATGCCGTGGAGGTGACTCCTGCCATACACTACACAATGGGAGGAATAAAAATTAACGGAAATGCGGAAGTTATTGACAATGAAAATAAAATCATTGCCGGTCTTTTTGCTGCCGGAGAAGTAACCGGAGGGATACACGGGGCGAACAGATTGGGGGGCAATTCCATAACAAACATTATTGTATTCGGAAGAATAGCCGGACAAAATGCCGCAACTTACTTCAATCGTATGTCACTTGCAGAAGTAACATACAATCCGGTGCAGTAAAAAGTTGATGCAATGACGCTATCCTGAAAAACCGTTATTTCCCTTGTTGCCTTCGCGACAGAGGGCGGAAAGTTTTTGACTGATGGTTTCGGTTTTACCTTCTATCTATACCTGTAACTCCTACTTATCCAAAACTCAGGTTATTTTCTCCTTTTAAAAATTCCCAATTCCGGTACTATTCTTACTCCCTGCAGTGTGAAATCATACGCGTTACTGAAATGAACATCCCGGTTGCTTTACTTGTAACGTCGTCGGTAAATCCGCAAATAGATGGGCTTACAAACAAAACTGTGACTCAATGTGTCAATAGGATTACAGTAGTCGTCAAATACCACATCCGGACAGTTCTGTAATTCTTTCGGTACCCAACCCTCTTTTTTCCGCATCTCTATTGTCCAGAGAGTGGACGTTTCCTTCGCACCATAAATATCAAAATCCGCCAATATTGACTCCGGTACTAACATCCTTGATATCGTTTCCAACAATCTCTCCGCACTTGGCTTTGCCTACTTTTTCCTTCCCTTATAAACTCTTTTTATCTTATCCGTTGCAAACGGTCGATATTTTTCATGGCACCTCAAAAAAAGATTTAGCCGGGTTTTCAAGGATATGGCTACTGTTGGGAAAAGCACGATGCTATGACTTCCATTCACCGGTAACGGAATACTTTACAAACAATCATTTCCAGCGACGGCTTATTTCCTTGAGTTTGACGTCTCTCGTGTAAATCATCTTGTTCTTCTCAAAATTAATTGATTTGCCCGAAACATTTCTGAAATCTCCCAGTGAAGATTCCCAATCGTGAGCAATTTCTTTGAATTTTTCATCACGGGTGTAATACATCCTGTTTTTGAGAAACAGCATGAAACCTGAACTGAATCCCAACAGTTTCCCTACTGAACTTTCCCATTCGTGCGAAAATTCCCTGTTTTGTTCATTGAGAACGTAAAACATTTTGTTTTTTAAGATTACATCTGAAATCATGTTACATTTGTACGTGAGTAATTTTTCTTTTCTTTCTCCTTCAATTTTGCGCTTAACTTCTTTTCGATTTCTGTTTTTTCTTCAGACGACAATTTCTGCGGCATCCGTTTCTTGATTTCATTATTCGAATCAATAATATCCTTGATGGCAGTTTCGAGCGTTACTTGTTTTATCAACTCTTCGCCGTCAATCGCAGTTTTAATTGCCGCTTTTACGACTGCATTCTTTATATCACGGCCACATATATCGTCAATTTCAGAAAGTTTATCCAA
>JAIRYY010000146.1 GCA_031267485.1 Tannerella sp. | reverse complement strand
GGTATGTCAGTCAGGACATGTTCCTCTCACAGAAAAGCGAACACCTGATGTCGCTCGCACGGATACTCGACCGGCGTCTCGGCCCGGAAGGGTATGACGGGATACTGCGGGAGGCGGGGGCGGAAAACGCGCCGCGCGAGGAAAAAATCGCCGTTCTGAACAGGGCGTTGCGCGAGGCGACGGAGGAAACCGCTTCGGTTTCCGAGGGATTGGGAGTGGGGTACTATTCGTTCGATCTTGATGCCTCACTCACCTACGGGCCGTTTGCCCGATTCGGCAACCTCGTCGGCGTGACCATCCCGCCGGACCATCCCGGACGCCGGGTAATGGCGACAAATACGCCTGCGGTCGAACTGGGCACAATGGTCCGCGGCGACATAATGAACGCCATGCTCCCCGTCGTCAGGCAAGGCAGAGTCATAGGCTATATCTGGGCCAACGAATTGCTCTCGGATATTGAAATCACCCTGAACCGGTCGTCGAAAGTCATTTTCGTTCTTCTTGCGCTGGCCTACGGCCTGATGGCGTTCATCATCGTCGCCTTCTTCAGGAAGCTGACCCGCGCCGAGCGGGAGTCACTCGCCGCCGCCCGGTCCGCCGCCGAGGAAACGAAGCGGCTGGGCGAGATGATGTATATCGTCAACAAAGCCGTTGTGTCGCTCATGGCGGCGGATGAGAAAACGTTCGAGGAGGCGCTGCAGACATGTATGCAGATGATGGCGTCGGCCTTCGGGCTTGACCGCATTTTCATCTGGAAAACCGATGAACGGGAAGGCAGGGGCAGGTTCAGAGCGGTTGCCGTCTGGTTCAGCGATGTCGGCAAACAATACCAACCCCTTGCTCTCGGGGCGGGAAACTTCACGCTTGAAAGCCTGCCGGACTGGCGGGAGCGGCTCTCCCGCAACGAAAATGTGAAAATTCTGCACAGCAGGCTGTCGAATGCGGATCGTCTGAACATCGCTTCGTCGGGAATTCTCTCCCTGATCTGTATTCCCGTCTTTCTGGAGGAGGCATTCTGGGGCTTTGTCGGCTTTGCCGGTTGCCGGCAGGAGCGTGAATTCACGCAGGGTGAAGAGGACATTCTCCTGTCCGGCAGCCTTCTCATGGCGAACGCCGTCAGGCGCAGGGAGACGATGCAGATCCTCGTGAAGGCGCATGCCGGCGCACTGGCCGCCACGAAGGCAAAAAGCGCTTTTCTGGCGAAGGTGAGCCATGAACTGCGTACGCCTCTCAACGCGATCATAGGACTTTCGGAGGTGGAACTTCGGGAAAATCTGTCCGAACGCACACAGGGCAACCTTGAAAAAATACTCAACTCGGGAGCGAACCTGCTGGCCATCGTCAACGACATTCTGGACATCTCCAGGATCGAGGCGGGCGGTTTCGAGATCACACCGAAAGCGTTCGACATTCCCACCCTCATCAACGATGTCGTGCAGCTCAACATCGTGAGAATCAGTTCCAAACCTGTCTCCTTCACCCTGGACATCAGCGAAACCATGCCCGCCGTACTCATCGGCGACGAATTGCGCGTGAAGCAGGTCATGAACAACCTGCTCTCCAACGCTTTCAAATACACCAATGAGGGGCGTGTGGTCTTTCGTGTGCGCAGCCGGTGCGAAGGCGACGATGCCGTTGTCCGCATCACCGTCATGGATACGGGCGTGGGCATCAAAAAAGAGGAAACAGGGAAGCTCTTCGAGGAATACAGGCGGATGCAATCGCTGTCCGACCGCAGTGTCGAAGGCACCGGGCTGGGCTTGTCCATCGTGAAACACCTCACAGAACTGATGGGCGGCACGATCAGAGTGAGAAGCAGGTACGGGCGGGGCAGCGTCTTTTCTGTGACGTTGCGCCTGAAAAGCGCCGGCACGACTCCCATCGGCCGTGAAACGGCGGACAACCTGCGCCGGTTGCACTTTATGGAAAATCGCATGCGGGGCCGCCGCAATCTGGTTCGCTCCCTTATGCCGCAGGGGAGAGTTCTTGTTGTGGACGACCTCATGATGAACCTGGATGTGGCGAGGGGCCTGATGCTGCCCTACGGTCTGACGATCGACTGCGTCTCGAGCGGGCGGGAGGCGATTGAGCGCATCCGGGCGGTCCCCGAGGACGCCCCCGCCTCCGGGAAGTACGACATCGTTTTCATGGACCACATGATGCCGGAGATGGACGGCGTGGAAGCGACGCGCATCATACGGGAAGAGATCGACACGGAATATGCGCGTACCGTGCCTGTCGTGGCCCTCACGGCCAACGCGGTTTCGGGCACCCGCGACATGTTTCTCAGGAACGGCTTCAACGGGTTCATCTCCAAACCCATCGACATCCATCAGTTGGACGCGATTCTGAACCAGTGGGTGCACAGGAAAGAAAACGCCAAAGACCCGGACGGCACACGGACTCCGGACGGAGCGACGGCTTCAGGCGGCGCAAAAATCCCGGACGGTACAAGGGCCGTGGAAAGATGCGGGTCGTTGCCGGACGAGGTTGTGGTGACGCCGGACGACTTCCGCGCGGTGACGCCGGTCGACGTCCGCATCGACGGCATCGACATCAAGGCCGGTATAGCGCGCTATGACAGTGAAGAACGGTATTTCGGAATCATCCGGTCCTACGTCCGGCATACGCCGGAGCTGTTCGAAAAACTTTCCGCCGGGGAACGTGCGCATCCCGCAAAAGAAGGTATGAAAGAATATGCCACGGCCGTACACGGACTGAAGGGATCGAGCTACGCCGTTTGCGCCGACTTCGTAGGCAGACAGGCGGAGGCGCTGGAGCGCGCGGCAAAGGCGGAGGAATGGGAGACTGTGCGCATGGGCCATCCTGCCTTGATGGACGCGACGACAGCACTGCTCGCCAAGCTGGAGGAGTTTTTGAAAAACATCCCTGCGCGCGATGTCGGGAAAGGAAAGGAAAAACCGCGCCGGGCCGCGCCGGATGAGGAGATTCTCAAAAAAATGCTCGCAGCCGCCCGGTGTTTCAACACCGTGGAGGTGGATAACCTTTTGGCGGAACTGGAGAATTTTGCATACGAAGCGGGAGCGGACAACATTGCGTGGCTTCGGGAACAAGTGGATTATTGTGAGTATGAGTCCTTGGCGAAACGGCTGGAGGAAATGCTTGCGGATAACCGGGCATAAAACAGTATGAACTACTACAGCGCAAGCCGGCGGAAAAAACCATGTCCGCAACCCGGGAAGCGGGCAGCAGCATCAGCGCCGTCCAGCAGTCCGAAAAAACACTATTCAGGAAGTCGGGTCGGCCGTGACCGGTATAGGCGAAGCCGCCAATTTGGCCGATTCCTCAGGTGATGCCCTGAAAGAAATCGTTGGTCCGGTCGCCGCCAACTCTTCCGTGGTGATTTCCAGTGCCGCCGCAACGGAAGAACAAGGAAACCCATATCCAAATTGAGATGAGGTTACGCCATACGTAGTTCCTGCATTATTGTATCTTGTGCTCCATCATAACGGAGAAAGTCAGCCATCTTTTCTTTTCCATGCGTCTTTACCATTTCCGCATACATAGGGGTACCAGGGAAGGGTACACAAGAGGAAAGCTGAAAAGTGCGATATGGATTGTGTTCCATAAAGCCAAGGTTTTTTAACCTGAAATCCCGAAAAAATATATCTATGCGGGAGGGGTGACCCCGAGAGCAGTGTAGATATTCCGCTGTTTCTCCGTAATTTCGCCATAAAATGCCTCTTTCCCCGGCATTTGAAACTTCTCGATGATATCCAAATCATCGAGCAACTCCTGCATAGTTTTGCTCTTAAATAGCTTGGCCTCTTCCATAGCACGTTTGATGTACGATACATAGATAAGCGACAAAAATTGAATAAACAGCTTTCCTTCCAAATTTTCCTCGGAGCTGACCGATGTCCTGCGCATATTCAGTCGGTCTTTCAAGTCATTGAACGCTTTCTCTACCATATCCTTCGCTCTATAGATGCGAATAGCTTCAATAGGATCCTTTACACCATTCGATAGGAGAACGAAGAATCCGAAGTTTCTCCGTACTTTATCAATAACTTCCTGCTTCGGCATGAATGAGATACCACGCGCCGATGTATTCTTGATTTCATAATATTTCAAGCACTCTTTTTCTCGTTCATACTTCATATTTCCCTTACAAATATCACCCTCCATTTCATCAAGTCGTTTATTAAATCGAATTTTATCATCTGTTGCATGTTGATCATTGTAGTATATATGGACATATAACCGTCGCTTTGCATTCACTACATCACCACTTCGTGCCTTCGTCTCTTTATAATTCCACTCTATAGTCTGTGTTTTTATAAATAATCCTGTATCTGAATTATATCGCTCACGCCTATCAAAGTCATATACGTCTTTCGAAAATTGAGATTGTATAAATTTCAGCGAGACCTTCGCGCCGATAATAAACTTATAGTGTTTTTTCATCAAATCATTCAAATTCTTCTCGCTGTAAAATCCGCGATCCATCACCAGTTTCACCTTCTTGATATCTAGGTAGTCGACGCCTGCAATCAAATTTCCTATCGTCATCACATCCGTGATATGACCTGAAAGCTTACGGTAGTAAGCCGGAAGGCCGGATTTTTGCCCAAACAAGAGTGCGAGGTTGATCTGAGCAAGACTGTCGCCGTCCTTGTTTTTACCATACTTGACCTGCTTGAGTTGTTCCGAGTACGAACTGACGGATGTACTGTCGTAGAAAAGATACTCTATTTCGCTCCTTCTCTTCGCTTGTCGCTTCAAGAAATCCATCTTGGGTTTCTCTATAATCTGCGATAAAAGCTCACTGCTGCGCTGTGAAGGAATGGCTCGGCCGTAGGGATGCTCGTGAGTTATTGCCCATTTATTAAATCTATAAAGCGGTGAATGCGGTTCTAGGGCCAAATAATACGCAAGTGACAAGATTTCATTATAATGTTGTGGAAAACAGGCTTTTATATCTTGCGTCAAACCTATTTTTTCCCCGATCTTGTCAAACAAATACCCGGCTCCGGCGAAAAGTCGTTTACAGTCAGCGGTCGGCTTTTGGCCGTGTTTCCGTTCTGACTGCTCTCGTAAAAGCTCTTGCTGCAAACGATATTGTTTGTTCGGGACAAACTCACCGTTAATCATTCTGCCGGTGTATTCACGTTTCTGCTCGGAACGCCGCTTTTCCTTGTTCCAAATCGAAATATACTTATAGACATATTCGCGCCCATGGATAATTTGACGTCCTTCCGGCATAGCTCGGCCACCTCCATAGATATATTTTATATCTATGGATCCTCATTGTCAATCTCCAATGTATTATAGAACTCATTGATTTTTC
>JAIRYY010000104.1 GCA_031267485.1 Tannerella sp. | reverse complement strand
GCCATATTCTTGAGTCGATGGGCCATATTCTCGAGTCGATGAGCCATATTCTCGAGTCGATGGGCCATATTCTCGAGTGGGCGAGCCATTCTCTCGAGTGGATGAGTCATTCTCTCGAGTGGGCGAGCCATTCTCTCGAGTGGATGAGTCATTCCCTCGAGTGGATGAGTCATTCCCTCGAGTGGATGAGTCATTCCCTCGAGTGGATGAGCCATTCTCTCGAGTGGATGAGCCATTCTCTCGAGCGGATGAGCCATTCTCTCGCGTGGATGAGTCATTCTCTCGAGTGGGCGAGTCATTCCCTCGAGGGGATGAACCATCTGCAGGCGCGGATTTATGGATGTATGTAACGTACGGATGAGGAACGGTATGTGTAGAGACGCAATGCATTGCGTCTCTGCGAAGGCGACGGACGGTATCGGGTAAATGTGAAATTTACCCGGATGGATTAAAAATTCGTTTGAAGGATATTTGTTTTTTTCGGAAGTTTTCCCTACGCGCGCGAAACGCGTGAAACTAACTAAACGGTAAGCCTGCCCATCTCTCTCTCTCTCTCTCTCTCTCTCTCTCTGCAAGAATCGTGCCAAACCTTTCATCCAAAGGCCTGAACAAAGACTGTTATTAGAGACAGATGTAAAAAAAATATTCATAAGATTCGTGCTTTCCACAAATTATTTTATTAGTTTTCGTCTGCAAATATAAATACATATTTTTAAAAAACAATGATAAATTGAAAAAAAATGACGGACAGTGCGGCATATCCGCATGAAAACCTCCCGCGAGCCCCGTCATTGCGAGCGGAGCGAAGCAATCCGGGCGCAGGCGGCCGCCTGACAACCGTTTTTTGTGCGCCTGTTTTTTCAAAAAAAAAGTTGTTTGATAAAAAAGAATTGTATATTTGCAGCGTTCAATCCGGATGACGATGAAAAAAGTTACATCTTTATTTATGCTTTTGATGGCAATACTGACGGCATTTCATTTGTCGTTTGCCATTCATTACTGCAGCGGACAGGTTGCTTCGGTCAGCATGTTCGGACATGCGGACGGGACATGCTGCTGCGGCGGCGATGACGGCGGCAGCGACGACGCGGGACGCCGGCACGGTGACGCGGAATATCTGCCGGACGATGGCGGCGTCTGCTGTCTGGACTGGCTTGTGGCCTTGGAAACGGACGATTTCCGGACGCCGTCTGCTCTCGTCCTGTCCGGGCCGGAAATTGCGGCGGTACCGTTTATGTTTTTGCCGGCGCGGATGTTGCAGCCGGGCGGAATCTTCGCAGCGCCGGACTTTCAAATCATCTATCCCCCCGGAGGTTTTTCCCCGCATGGCATCGACCTCCTGACGCAAATCCATGTCCTCATAATCTGAATTTACCTGCCGTCCTGCCGGCGGCGGAGACCGTTGCCGGTTGCGGGCCGGCCTGACAGCCCATGCCCATGCCCGTGTTCGTGCAGTTTTACACAATAAATTTGGATTTATACATGTTTGACAGAATAGTTGCTTATTTTCTTAACAACAGGCCTATAACCCTGTTGCTGCTGGCGGTGACAGTTGTGTGGGGCATTTCGGTTGCTCCCTTCGACCGTCATGCCGGGTTTCTGCCGGACGACCCCGTCCCGGTCGATGCCATTCCCGACATCGGCGACAACCAGCAAATCGTCGCCACCGAATGGATGGGACGTTCGCCGAAAGACATTCAGGAACAGATTACGTATCCGCTGACCGCCTCGCTGCTGGGTATTCCCGGCGTGAAGACGGTACGCAGCACGTCGATGGCCGGCATGTCGTTCATCTACATCATTTTTAACGATGAGGTGGAATTTTACTGGAGCCGTTCCCGCATCCTCGAAAAATTAAATTCGCTTCCGGCGGGAATGTTGCCGGAGGGCGTGCAGCCGTCGTTAGGCCCCGACGCTACGGCCCTCGGACAGATTTTCTGGTACACGCTCGAGGGACGCGACCCCGCGACGGGCAAACCTGCCGGGGGATGGAGTCCCGACGAGTTGCGCACCGTACAGGATTTTTACGTGAAATATTCCCTGTCGGCGGCGGAGGGCGTCGCGGAAGTTGCTTCCGTCGGCGGTTTTGTGAAAGAGTATCAGGTGGAAATCAACCCCGGCGCGATGCGTCTTTTCGGCGTTTCCATCATGGACGTGATGACCGCCATACGGAAATGCAATCTGGATATCGGGGCGGAAACCGTCGAAATGAACGGGGTGGAATACCTTGTGCGGGGTCTGGGCTATCTCCGTAACGTGTCCGACCTGGAAGAATCCGTCGTGACGGTCAACAATGGCGTTCCCGTGCGGATTGGAGATGTGGCATTCGTCAGCATCGGGCCTGCCGCGCGGCGTGGAGGGCTTGACCGGGAGGGCGTGGAGGCGGTCGGAGGCGTCGTTGTCGCCCGCTATGGCTCGAACCCCCTGCGGGTGATTGACCGCGTGAAAGCGAAGATTGCCGAAATGGATGCGGGACTTCCGCAGAAAACGCTCCCTGACGGGACGGTATCGAAAGTCGCCGTCGTCCCCTTTTACGACCGCACGGGGCTGATTCGCGAAACGGTCGGGACGCTTGAGACGGCCCTGACGCACGAAATCCTGATTTGCATTATCGTTGTCATCGCGCTTGTGCTCAACCTGCGCGCCTCCCTCATTATATCGGGCATCCTGCCGGTCGCTGTGCTCGCCACATTTATTTTTATGCGCCATACCGGGGTGGACGCCAATATCGTGGCCCTTTCCGGCATCGCCGTTGCCATTGGCGTTATGGTCGATGTGGGCGTGGTCATTGTGGAGAATATTATCCGGAATACCGGCGCCGGACAGTCTTCCGGACGGCCGGAGGGCAGGGCGCTGGCGAACGTTATCGGGCGTAGCGTGAAAGAGGTGACCGGAGCGCTGACGACCGGGATGCTGACGACCATCGTCAGCTTTCTGCCCGTCTTCGCCATGCAGGCGCAGGAGGGCAAACTGTTCGCTCCGCTGGCTTTCACGAAAACTTTTGCGCTCCTCTCCGCCTTTATTCTCGGATTTGCCGTCCTGCCGACGGTTGCCTACTATGTTTTCTCGTTCCATATCGGCTCGCGGAAAATGCGTGCGGCGGGGAACTGGGCGCTGATTGCGGGAGGAGTGGCGCTGTTTGCCGTTACCGGAATCATTCCCGCGCTGGGATTGACGCTTTTCGGCGCTAACAACCTTGCCGCGCGCCTGTGGAAAAAACAGGGGATGCATGCTTCCCTGAATATCGGCATCGCCCTGCTGGTGACGGTTTATTACCTGAGCTCCGAATGGATGCCGGCAGGTACGGAAGCGGGCATGACGGCGAATTTCACCTTCGTGACGCTCGCCGTCGGAATCATACTGGGACTGCTCTGGTCGCTGGTCGTGTTTTACGAGCGGATTTTGCGATGGTGTCTGGCCAACCGCCTGAAGTTCATGCTTCTTCCCGCCGGCATGCTGGCTGCCGGGATTTTCATCTGGCGCGATATGGGGCAGGAGTTCATGCCGAGCCTGAACGAAGGCTCTTTCCTGCTGATGCCGACGAGTATGCCGCATGCCGGAATCGAACAGAATCTGCGCTATATCGAAATACTGGACAAACGGATAGGCGCTATTCCCGAAGTGGAACTCACGGTGGGGAAGTGGGGACGCGTCAATTCGGCCCTCGACCCGGCGCCGTCGCAGATGTTTGAAAACACAATCAACTACTGTCCCGAATATATTCTGGATAAGAACGGGCGCCGGCAGCGTTTCCGGGTCGACGGGAAAGGCGCGTTTGCGCTGACGGACGGCTCCGTCCATAATCCTGCCGACGGTTTCAGGCGTATCCCTGCCGACAGCCTTGTCCCCGACAGGCGGGGCGCTTATTTCCGTCAGTGGCGGCCGGAGATTAAAAGTCCGGACGACATCTGGCAGGAGATTGTGAATGTTTCACACATTGCCGGCCTGACGTCGTCGCCCAAACTGCAGCCCGTCGAGGCGCGTCTGGTGATGCTTTCGACCGGCATGCGCGCGCCGATGGGGCTGAAGATTTCAGGCCCCGACCCGGAAAGCATCGAACAGGGCGGGAAAGCGCTCGAAGCGGCATTAAAGGAAGTGCCGTCCGTTCTGCCCTCCACGGTGTTTTACGACCGGGCGGCCGGGTCGCCGTATATCGAAATCCGGCTGGACCGGCGGCGCATGGCGCGGTACGGGATTACGGTCGCCGACCTGCAGGAGACAATCGGCGCGGCGGTTGGCGGCATGACGCTGACGTCGACCGTCGAGGGGCGCGAGCGTTTCCCCGTACGCCTCCGTTATCCGCGCGAGCTGCGCGACAGTCCCGACGCGCTTTCCGCGCTGATTGTCCCAGCGGCAACGGGCGCCCAGATACCGCTGGGCGAAGTGGCCGACATTGAATATGCGAAAGGGGCGCAGATGATTCAGAGCGAGAACACGTTCCTGACGGGTTACATCATTTTCGACAAACTGGAAGGCCGCGCCGAAGTGGATGTCGTGCACGAGGCGGAGAAAGCGCTGGATGCGAAAATCCGGTCGGGCGAAATCGTCCTGCCTGCCGGCGTGTCGTATAAGTTTGCGGGAAATTACGAACAGCAGGAACGCGCCGCCAAACGCCTGATGCTCGTCATTCCGGCGTGTCTGGCGCTGATACTCCTGATTCTCTATTTTCAGTTCAGGACGCTGACGGCTTCGCTGATTCACTTTTCGGGCGTCTTTGTAGCCTTTTCGGGCGGATTCATCCTGCTGTGGCTCTACGGGCAGCCGTGGTTCATGGATTTTTCCATTGCGGGAGGAAATATGCGCGACATGTTTCAGATGCATCCCGTCAACCTGAGTATTGCCGTCTGGGTGGGATTTATCGCCCTGTTCGGCATTGCCACCGACGATGGCGTGCTGATGGGCGCTTACATCCACGATGTTTTTCAGGAACGCGCTCCGCGGACGAAAACGGATATTCGCGAAGCCGTGGTTTTTGCCGGACTGCGCCGGGTGCGCCCCGCAGCGATGACCACGGCCACTACCCTGATCGCCCTGCTGCCTGTCCTGACCTCTACCGGGAAAGGCTCCGACATCATGATTCCGATGGCGATACCGACGTTCGGCGGCATGCTGATTCAGTCCATGACGATGTTTGTCGTGCCGGTGCTGCAGTGCTGGTGGAGGGAAATAAGAATTAAGAATTAAAAATTAAAAATGAAAAGGGGTGCTATTATATTATTTGCTGTTTGCTGCTGCCTGTCTGCCGTTTCGGCGCAGGATTCGCTGAACAGCTATCTTGAGGCGGCGGCAGCGAACAGTCCTGCTGTGATAGCGGCGTTCCGCACTTACGAAGCGGCGCTGCAGCGGGTTCCGCAGGCAGGCGCCTACGAAGATCCGCGCCTGGATATGGGCTTTTTTCTCCAGCCTATGGAGATTGTCGGCGGACGTCAGATTTCGCAGTTTCAGCTGATGCAGATGTTTCCCTGGTTCGGGACCGCGAAAGCGGCGCGGACGGAAGCCCTGCACATGGCGAAAATGTCGTTCGAACAGTTCCGGGAAACGCGCGACAACCTCTTCCTGGAAGTATGCAGGCAATGGTACGCGTTGAACCGTTTGCAGCAGCGACTGAAGAACAACCGGGAGAATCTGGCGCTGCTGAAACAGCTGGAAACGCTCGCCCTGCGAAAATTCTCGTCGGGAGGCGCCGTTTCGGGGAGTTCCGTTTCCGTTTCCGCGGGCGCTGCTGCTTCCGGGGGGAATCCCTCCATGTCCGCCAGGGCCGGGAATATCATGGGAGAAGCGAATATGGGGATGCCGTCGCGGCAGACGCCCGATGCCATGCCGCCGGCGAACGCGGATTCTCCGGGCGGCATGGCCATGGCTTCATCGCCGGGAGGACTGACGGAGATTCTTAACATTCAGCTCGAAATGGCGGAAATGGAAAACAGCGCGGAAAGTATCCTGTCGGAAATGACGGCGGAAAAGGCGCGTTTCAATGCGCTGCTGAACCGTCCGGCAAAGAGCGAAGTCATCGTGCCGGACACGTTTGCGCTGACGCCATACCTGTCCGGCGTGGATGCGGCCATGCAGCTGATAGCGGAACAGAATCCCGTGCTGGGCATGTTCCGCGAAGAACAGCTGGTATACGAGGCCAGGGAAGAAATGAACCGAAAAATGGGATATCCCATGTTTGGCGTCGGCCTGCAATATATGTTAATCGGCAGGGCGGATGTGGCATCCGGCGGTATGGCGGACATGGAAAATACGGCAGGCGGCGGCATGAATGGCCGCGACATGTTCATGCCGATGCTGTCCGTTTCGATTCCGGTTTTCAGGGGCAAATACCGGGCGGCGCGAAAGGAAGCGCAGTTTCAGCAGCAGGCAGCCCGCGCCAGATATGATGATGCGCTCAACAGTCTGGAGGCCGAGCTTTACCGTTTCCGCCACGAACTGGACGACGCGGAACGGAAAATCTCGCTTTACCGCAGGCAGGCGGCGCTTGCACGCACGACGTACGGTTTGCTTGTGCAGGAATTTATGACCGGAAAAAGCGATTTAAGCAGTGTCATGCAGGTACGGCGGCAACTGCTGGATTATCAAATGAAAGAATCGGAGGCCATTGCCGATTACAACATAATGGCCGCAACGATTCGGAAGATGATTTCGTCAAAAAATGTGGAACAGTAAAAAAAAACGGAAAACATTATGAGTAAAAATGCAATATTCAAAAACGCCTTTTTCCGCACGGGAATGGCTCTCGCCGCGGGATTGGTTCTGGGATGGCTGATATTCGGCAGGCCGGATGCCGGGCGCGAACCGGCCGGGCACAGTCATACGGGGGAAACGCAGGTGTGGACCTGCTCCATGCACCCGCAAATCAGGCAGGACAAACCCGGCAAGTGTCCCCTGTGCGCCATGGATTTGACGCCGCTGAAAAAATCTTCGGCGGAGGCGGGCGGTTTTGCCGACCCCGACGCCATTCTGCTGTCGGAAGAGGCCGTCGCCCTGGCCGACATACGGACGACGCCTGTCCGCAAAGGCCGTGCAGTCAGAGAAATACGCCTGTACGGGACGGTACAGCCCAATGAAAGCCTTGTTCATTCGCAGGTTTCGCATGTCAGCGGGCGAATCGAAAAACTGCTGGTGAACTTCACCGGAGAATCCGTCCGTCCGGGACAGGTCATAGCCAGCGTATATTCGCCCGATTTGCAAAATGCGCAGCAGGAACTGCTGGAAGCCGCCAAACTCGGGGACTCGCATCCGGAGCTTCTTGATGCGGCGCGTGAAAAACTTCGCCGCTGGAAACTGTCCGACGCGCAGATTGCGACCGTCATACAGTCGGACAGCGTATGGCCCCTGATGGACATTACGGCGAACGCGGGCGGAACCGTGATTGCGAAAAACGTGTCGCAGGGCGATTATGTCACTCCGGGAAGCGTCCTGTTCAGCGTGGCCGACCTGTCGTCTGTTTGGGTGATGTTCGATGCGTACGAGGCGGATTTGCCGTATCTGAAAACCGGCGAAAATGTCTCCTATACGGTGCAGGCGCTGCCCGGCAGGACTTTTTCGGGGAAGATTACCTTTATCGACCCGGTTCTGGACCGGACGAGCCGTACGGCCGGGGTACGGGTCGAAACCGTCAATGCCGGCAACCGGCTGAAACCGGAAATGTATGCCGGCGCCGTCGTGCAGGCATCGCCGGACGATGGCGAAAGCCGGATTGCAATACCGGGGACGGCGGTTTTGTGGACGGGCAAGCGTTCCGTCGTTTACGTAAAGGCGGCAGGCCGTGATGTCCCCGCCTATAAACTGCGCGAAGTGGAACTCGGCCCCGCCCTGGGCGATTCGTATCTTATCCAGTCGGGTCTGGAAGAGGGCGAGGAAGTCGTCACCCGTGGCGCCTTTACCGTCGACGCGGCCGCTCAGCTGGAGGGCCGGCGCAGCATGATGAACGACGTTTCCGGCGCCGCAGCCGGGCGGGACGGACGCCTGGTGATGACCGTGCAGGGTTTGTGCGATATGTGCAGGGAGCGTATTGAAAATGCGGCAAAAAGCGTGAGCGGCGTTTCGTCCGCTTCGTGGGATGCCGCCACGCTCCGGTTGCATCTGGATTTTGACCCGGCGCAGACGGACGGGGATGAAATCGGCAGGGCTGTCGCAAAGGCAGGCCATGATACGGACAGATATAGGGCCGGCGATTCGACGTACGACGCTTTGCCGGAATGTTGCAAATACAGAGAATAAATACATTATTAATATTTTAAAAACAAATCAAAATGAAAAAAGCAGTTATTTTAATCGGTATGGTTGCCTTGCTGGCAACGGGAAATGTGTGCGCTCAGGCACATGATCATGGTTCTCACGGCTCTAAGCGTGAAACGGTAAAAGTTGATGCGGACAAAGCGGTGCAGAATGCGGACGCGGGGCTGGTGGTTCAGGGAAGTTGCGGCATGTGCAAAGCCCGCATCGAAAAGACGGCGAAGGGAATAGACGGCGTTACCGGGGCTTCGTGGGATGCGAAAACCAAAAAGCTGAATCTGGACTTCGACGGCGAAAAGACCTCTCTTGACGCCATTTCGAAAGCGCTTGCGCAGGCGGGACACGATACGGACAGGCACAGGGCGGACGATAAAACGTACGGTGCGCTGCCGCAGTGCTGCAAATACAGGAAATAGCGATTATTATTAACATTTTAAAGACAAATCAAAAATGAAAAAGGCAGTTATTTTAATCGGTGCGGCAGTCTTGATGGTCGCTGGAAATGTGTGTGCTCAGGTACACGACCACGAGCACGAGCATGAGCATGAGCATGAGCACGACCACAGTCATGAAGTCGCCGTTATCACTGTCAATATCGACATGCAGCCGGCATGGGGTCTGCCCGGATACGATTATGTGGGATTCTATTACATACCGGCATTGAATATTTATTATGATGTGACCAACAGGCTGTTCCATTTCAAAGACGGGCAGCGCTGGATGATTTCGCCCTATCTCCCGGTATCGTACGCTTATTATGACTTTTACTCGCTGTATAAAGTGGTACTGAAGAACGTCCGCAAGCCCTGGAAACACAATCGAAGACACCGGAGAATCTATGCGGAATATAGCTACATCTATACCCAGGTTCCGCTTTTCTACATGGATGAACCCCGTTATCACATCGCGAAAGGCAATTTCTTCGGATGGGTTGAATCGCGTTACATGCCGGCCAACAGCGGCCGTCCTCCCAGCCGTGAGTTTTCGAAAAACCCGCACAACGGACGCATCAGCGGCGAATACCGTCCTGCGGTGAACAGTCGCGGGAGCGATACGGCAGGCAACCGCTCCGGCCGGAAAAGATAAGGGATGCCGTCCGCAGATTGGGCGGATTTGCGCAATCTGTGGACGGAAATTCATTTTGCCGTATCAAAAGAAAATTGTAACATTGCGACAGTTTCCAATCTTTGAAATGTTGGAATTATTAACTTTATCAACATTAATAATATCAGTATGTTGGAATTATCAATATTAGAAACGGTAATATTTGAGCAAGAAGAATATTGAGGTTGGCGATTTTGCCAATCTGATGCTTTTGTGGCGTTAAACCATGAGATTTTTTTTCGGTCTAATCCGGCATGGAGCGAACAAAATTCTATTAGTAACACGTTAAAAACTACAGCTATGAAAAAGTTAATGATTATCTTCGGATTGGGGTTGATTATTGGAACCGTTAAGGTCAACAGGGTGGAAGCGCAGGTTCATGTCAGTATCAATATCGATATTCAGCCGGCATGGGGGCCGTCCGGATACAATTATGCGGAATACTATTATGTACCGGAACTGAACGTTTATTACGATGTGATAAACAGACTGTTCCATTACAGGGACGGACGGCGCTGGATTTCTTCGCCGTATCTTCCGGCGCTGTACGCTCACTATGACTTTTATTCACTGTACAAGGTTGTTCTGAATGATATCCGTCAGCCCTGGAAGTATAATCGCCGACACCGGAAGATTTATGCGGAATATCTCCATAACTATGTCCAGGTTCCGCTTTTCTACATGGATGAACGCCGTTATCACCGTGCGAGGGACAATTACTACGGATGGGTTGAACCGCGCTATATGCCGGGCAACAGCGGCCGTCCTTCCAGCCGCGAGTTTTCGAAAAACACGCGCAACGGACGCGTCGGCGGCGATTACCGCACCCCGGCAAATAATCAGGGAAGCGGTACGGTAAGCAACCGCAGCAGCAGCGCCGCTAAGAGCAGGAGTAACGCACCGACAGGCAGTAGCAGTCGTAGCAGTAGCTCAAAAAAAGCCGACCGCAGCACGGAAAACAGCCGCCAGGGCCGAAGATAACAGGGGATGCCGTCCACAGATTGCACAGATTTGCGCAGGATTAAAAAATCTGCGTAAATCTGCGGGCGGGGAAGTCGAAATATAAAACGGTAAGGCCAATACAATTTGGGAACAAACGCCTATTTTTGCACTGTTTTTTCCTGCATTTGGCTATAGCAATCTTGTGCGGCGTTCATTAATTCAATGCGTTTACGGGCAATCCTCTTGTCTTCGAGCGAAAGCCCCATGCGCGATAGTCCGTTTCTCACACGCGCCGTATCCGACAGACAGGCAACATGAAAGGCATCTTTGGGCATTCCCTTGTGGCGATAGGCTTTGTCGGTAGAGAGCGCTTGGTGCAACAAACTGTAATTGGGATTGACTACTGTTTGCAATGCCTGCAATGCTTCTTCGAATTTGCGTACAGCCGTTAGTGCGCTGCTTTTTGCCACCGGCTCATTGCCGTCGCTTGACGATAATTCGCCAGCCGTATAGAAAAACTCGGCGAGCAACATCAGTTCGGCATCTTTCGAAACAATGGCTTCGTTAAGCAAAGAAAGGATAATTTCGTATCCTTCCCTGTACAGTTTTAATCCATACACTTCCGTACCATCGCCGTATAATGCACGCCTGCCTTTTGCAAGTCTGGTAACACCATTAAACATTTGTTTCAGTAAGCCATTCTTTTCCATACGCCTGTTCTACTTCCGCCAGGTTGAAATTCATAGACAACAAAGCATCCAAACCTACATACTTTTTTATAAATGCGGCAGCCCACGGTTCAACGGGAATTGTATCATTCAGGGCTTCGGCTTCAGCGATTTTTCCTGCGTGTTTCAGGTCTATTGCCTGCGCCATTGTACGCACTTTTTCCTCAAATGTCATCAATTTTTGTCCGGTCATAACATTTTCTTTTTATTTTTTATCAATCGCAAAGATACAATTTTCTTTCCCCAAAAAAAGAAAACCGGGCCGAATTTCAAGAAAAATTCGGCTTGATCAGGAGTTGGATATGCAAAGGCTGTTTCAAAAGGAAATTTTCTCCGTGTGCAGTATCGTAAATGGGAAAAAGAAATTATCTTTGCGCTTTCGATTAATCAACGTGAAAAAAAAATTGAGAATGAAAAGCGTATTAAGTTTTATCGCAACAGGTCTTGTGCTGCAGGCCGTTTTGACGGGAATCAGCGCACAGGAGACCGCCGTATATGAAGGCCTGACGTATTACCTGAACAAGGCGGAAGCCTTTGAAGCGGCAACGGTGCAGGGCAAACAGGTTTTACTGTTCTGGGGAACCCATGAATGTCCCAGGTGCCAGCAGGTGAAGAAGAACATGGCTCATGCAGAATTGCGGCCGATACTTGACGGGAATTATATCCTCTGGTTTTGCCATGCCAGGGAGCATCCACAGGGCACGCCCGATGTCAGCGATTATTTGCCGGGGCCGGAAACGCCCGCCGGTTATCCGGCTTTATGCGTCATTGATACGACTGACATCACAAAGGGGTACGGACTTATGTACGGCGCAACCTTTACCGTCTACCAGCTGTATCGCCTGCTGAGCAATTATGTGGCAAACGATTATGCGGATGACGGTAAACGCCTGAACAGCGTGTATGTGTCGCAGCATAAGCTTGTCGTCAGCGGCAGCGCCGCAAGGGAAGAAATTGCCGTCTATGCCGTGACAGGCTCGCAGGTGGATAAATTCGACAAGACGGAACAGACCGTTACGCGCGATGCCTCCCGGTATCCGTCCGGCATACTGATCGTTGCGGGCAGTTCGGGCTGGGCGCGGAAAATAATTGTGAAATAGGGTAGGGGATTATCCGACTTTTATTGACATGATGAAGTCGTTCATGTAATAGCCGTTGCCGATGGGATGATCCCGCGTGCCGGATTTCACGAAACCCAGATGTTCGTAAAATCCTGTGGCGGGATTCCCGCGGTTGACGTATAATTCGACGGTAAAGGGTTGCGGGTGAATGTCCCTGATATGAGATAAGGCCTGTTCCACCATGTAGCGCCCCACGCCTTTCCCGTGAAATTCGGGAACAGCATATATTTTTTGAAAGACATACGTGTTGCCGGACTTTTTTTCGAAAGAAAGATAGCCGGCCGGCTGTCCGTCTGCAAAAACCATAAAGTACCGGTGCTGCAGTTCCGTCATCTGCCGGTAAATGCTTTCGGTGGAATACATCATCTCAAACATGTAGGCCAGCTGTTCTTTCGACAGAATGGAACCGTATGTGGGTTCCCAGATACGGGACGCGAGGTCGCGTATCCGGGAACAGTCATCAACAGTCGCTTTTCTGAAAGAGAGATTCATGCTCACAGCCCCTTTCCGTGGCAGTTTTTATATTTCTTGCCACTTCCGCAGGGGCAGGGATCGTTGCGTCCCGCGTGTTTTTCCACGCGCACGGGTTCTTTGGGCTGCTGCTGGGGGCCGACAGGCGGACGCTGCCCCTGGGGATAAACATTGTTTCCGTCGCCGCGTCCGCCGCGGTGTTGCATGGCGTCGTCCTTTTGAGTACGGTAACGGCTGAGGTCCGTACGGCGTTCGGGAGCAGCCTGGCTCACCTGTACGCGCCGTTCTTCGGCCTCGTCCCGTACCGGTATCTGGCCGCGCATCAGAATCGAAACGGTTTTACGGTTCATGTTTTCGACCATTACCTTGAACAGGTTGTACGCCTCCAGCTTGTAAATCAGCAGCGGGTCTTTGTTCTCGTAGCTTGCGTTCTGCACGGAATTGCGCAGATCGTCCATCTCGCGGAGATGTTCTTTCCAGGCCTCGTCAATGGTATGGAGTACGATTGCTTTCTGGAATGATTTCGTTATCGCTTTCGATTCCGTATTGTACGCCTCTTTCAGGTTGCAGGAGATATTGTACATTTTCTTGCCGTCCGTAACCGGTATCAGGATGTTTTCGTACATGGAGCCCTGATTTTCGTATACCTGGCGGATGACGGGGTTTGCAATCTGCGCCATGCGGTCCATGTGGCGCTTGAACAGTTCAAGCGCGCCGCTGAATACATTTTCCGTTATCTTTTCCGCATTCATCCCCTTGAAGTCGTCCGGCGACAGCGGAGCGTCCAGCGCAAGCGTGCGGAAGAGTTCCATTTTGAATGATTCGTAATCGCCTCCCTCGTTCTGTTCCGCAATGGCGACACAGGCGTCATACAAAGTGTTCATGACGTCGAGGCCGATACGCTCTCCCATCAGGGCATGGCGGCGGCGCGTATAAATCACGTTGCGCTGCGAATTCATCACATCGTCGTATTCGAGCAGGCGTTTGCGGATGCCGAAGTTGTTCTCCTCCACTTTCTTCTGGGCGCGTTCGACGGATTTGCTTAACATTCCGGCTTCCAGCACATCGCCTTCCTTGAATCCCATGCGGTCCATCAGTCCGGCAATCTTTTCCGTGGCGAAAAGGCGCATGAGGTCATCTTCGAGAGAGACGAAGAACACCGAAGACCCCGGGTCGCCCTGGCGTCCGGAACGTCCGCGAAGCTGGCGGTCCACACGGCGGCTTTCGTGGCGTTCGGTGCCGATGATGGCCAGTCCTCCCGCCTCTTTCACGGCCGTCGACAGTTTGATGTCCGTACCGCGTCCGGCCATGTTGGTGGCAATCGTAACCATACCGGACTGTCCGGCCTGCGCAACGATTTCAGCTTCTTTCTGATGCAGCTTCGCGTTCAGCACGTTATGCGCTATCTTGCGCATGCCGAGCATGCGGCTCAGCAACTCGGAAATCTCAACCGATGTTGTCCCGACAAGTACCGGCCGTCCGCCGGCGATAAGCTGGCCTATCTCCTCTATCACCGCGTTGTATTTCTCGCGTTTTGTCTTGTAGATGCGGTCGTTCATGTCCTTGCGCACAATGGGCTTGTTGGTCGGTATGACAACGACGTCGAGTTTGTAGATGTTCCAGAACTCGCCGGCTTCGGTTTCCGCCGTACCGGTCATGCCTGCAAGTTTGTGATACATGCGGAAATAGTTCTGCAGCGTGATGGTCGCGAACGTCTGCGTTGCCGCTTCCACCTTCACGCGCTCTTTTGCCTCTATTGCCTGATGCAGTCCGTCGGAATAGCGGCGTCCCTCCATGATGCGTCCCGTCTGCTCGTCGACGATTTTCACCTGACCTTCAATGACCACATATTCATCGTCGCGGTCGAACAGCGAGTAGGCTTTGAGCAGCTGGTTCACCGTATGTACGCGTTCGCTTTTTACGGAGTAATTGGCGAGCAGTTCGTCCTTTTTGGCCTGTTTGTCTTCGTTCGACAAATTCAGGTTGTCAACCTGCGACAACTCCGACGCGATGTCGGGCAGGACGAAAAACTGCGGGTCGTCCGACCTCCCGGTAAGCAAATCAATGCCTTTATCCGTCAGTTCGATGGAATTGTGTTTTTCGTCGATGACGTAATAAAGTTCGTCGGTCACAATATGCATTTGCCGCATATTGTCCTGCATGTAAAAATCCTCGGTTTTCAGCATGGCCGATTTAATGCCCTGTTCGCTCAGATATTTGATAAGCGCCTTGTTTTTCGGCAGCCCCTTGTACGAACGGAAAAGAGCGAGCGCCCCATCTTCCTGGTTTTTTTTGTCCTCGCCCGCCATTTTCTGTTTGGCTTCGGTCAGCAGTTTGGTGCACAAGTGCTTCTGTGCATTGACCACGATTTCCACATTCGGACGGTATTCCTCGAAAAGCTGGTCTTCGCCTTTCGGCACCGGACCGGAGATAATCAAAGGCGTGCGGGCGTCGTCAATCAATACGGAGTCAACCTCGTCGACGATGGCGTAGTTGTGTTTGCGCTGCACCAAATCCTTGGGGCTGATGGCCATGTTGTCGCGCAGATAGTCGAATCCAAATTCGTTGTTTGTCCCGAACGTGATGTCCGCATTGTAAGCCTTGCGGCGTTCGTCGGAGTTTGGTTTATGCTTGTCGATGCAGTCAACCGACAGACCGTGGAACATGTAGATTGGCCCCATCCATTCGGAGTCGCGTTTCGACAGGTAGTCGTTTACGGTCACGACGTGCACGCCGTTGCCCGTCAGTGCATTCAGGAAAACGGGAAGCGTCGCCACCAGCGTTTTTCCTTCGCCGGTTGCCATTTCGGCAATTTTGCCCTTGTGAAGAACAGCGCCTCCGAACAGCTGGACGTCGTAGTGTACCATATCCCATTTTATTTCCGTACCTCCGGCAACCCAGTGGTTGTGATAGACCGCCTTGTCGCCTCTGATTTCGACGAAGTCGTGCGATGCCGCGAGGTCGCGGTCGAACTCGTTCGCCGTCACTTCGACCGTTTCGTTTTCCGTCAGGCGGCGTGCCGTTTCCTTCACGACGGAGAACGTTTCGGGCAGTACCTCTTCGAGTACGGTTTCGAGCCGTTCCATGATGTCTTTTTCTATTTTATCGACCTCTGCCCATATCGATTCGCGCTCTTCAAGAGGTTTGTCGTCAATACCTTCGCGCAGCGACGCGATTTTGGCTTTTTCTTCGGATACGTAATCCTGCACTTTCGTCCGTATCGCGGCGCTCTTTGCCCGCAGTTCGTCGTCCGAAAGGGTTTTTATGGACGGATAAACAGCTTTTATTTTATCCACGAAAGGAGTGATTTCCTTTAAATCCCGTTGTGACTTGTTGCCGAATAGCTTTGTTAATATGTCATTAAATCCCATTTTATTATATGTTGTAAATTGTTTGTTTTTCTGTGATGTTTATTTTATTTCGGATAATGGCAGGTCGCCGCATGCATTGGGCGCGCGGATACGCAGGGTATTCGTGATTGTCGGAGCTATTTCCGTTGCATAAACGGAACGCTCGACGCGTTTTGGCTTAAGGTTGTGGCCTATGAATATGAGAGGAGTAATAACGGCATTGTTGCGTTTCACCGCGGTCTTTTGTCCCGTGGCGTCGTCTTCGACGCCCCAGCCGGGCTGGAGTTCGATGATGAGGTCTCCGCGTCCCAGGTGGTGCGTTCCGTAGCGGAGCGTTGCGCTGCCTTCGTTCCATTCGCCGGCCCGCAGCGACAGGTCGGTCGTTACCTGCTGCACGCCGCTGAACTCGGCGATAAATTCCGCAGCCTTGTTTTGTATGGTGTGGAGGTCAGCCTTTTCCTCTTCAATCGTCTTGTGATTCAGGAAAATCTGCCGGTTGTAGTACCCCCTGACCCAGTTTTTCTGGCCGTAGATAGCCATCAGATACATGTTCAGCAGGGCGGTGCAGCGTTTCGGGTGAAACGTTCCTCCGGTTGACGCCTCCCCGTCGGGCGCGATTTCCGTATCGGAATAGTAGCCCGTTCCCGTCACGACGACAAGCGCGTTGTTCAGTCCGATTTTTTTGTCAATTGCATCAAGCAGTTCCGCGATGCTTTTATCCAGCAGGAGATAAATATCCTGCACTTCCTGCGTGTATGTTTTGTCCTGCACCTCCAGATAGTTGCCGCCGTAGAACGTGACGCCGAGCAAATCCGGCGTCTGATGCGTGCCCAGTCCTCCGGTGTTTATGAACTGTACGGCGAGTCTGGCCACTTCCGGGTTGATGTAGGCGGAAGTCTTGAAGCGCGGGTAACATCCCACCTCTTTTTCGTTGAATTTATAATGATACGGTTTTTTGCCCGCTATGTAAGGCAGCGCGTCGTAACTGTCTGCCGGCAGCAAAGGCGTCCACGAGATGGCCGGCAACCGCGAGGAAAGAGATTCGGTTCCGATGTTCAGTTTGTCCACGTATGCCGGGATGTTCTTGTAGAAAGTCGTAGTCGCCCATTTCCCGTTGTAATTGTCGAGCCAGAACGCTCCGTCGGCTGCATGTCCGGCCGACAGGATGGCACATTCCGCTTCGGGAGCAATCGAATAGACCAGCGCCGCCCCTTTGGACGCGATTTTCAGTTCGTCGCCGACCGTCGAGCACAAAAGATTTTTCGGGGAGAAGTTCTGGTGCGTGTAATTGCCGAGATAGTGGGCGTCGTACAGGCAGGAAACTTCCTGTTCCCTGTCGAAATCGTATTTTTTAACTCCGGTGATACTGTGATAGCAGGGGTTTGAGCCGGTGAACAGCGTCGCAAACGAGCTTGCCTGGTCAATATTTGAAAATTCAAACTGCACGTGGCTGTAGACCACGCCGTCGTTCAGTAAACGCTTGAACCCGCGTTCGCCGAACGAGTTTTTAAAATATTCGAGATAATCTCCCCGCAACTGGTCAATCGTAATGCATACAACCAGTTTCGGCGCATGGTGATGCTGTGCCTGCATGTTTGTGACAGCAAGTACAGCTATCAGTGAAGTTATAAATTTTCTCATCCCTGTCGTCCGTCAGATAACTTTTTTCTTAATAGCGCCCATCCCGACCGCACCCAAAGTGCCGCAATCAGAGGCGCAAACGCGATATTGAAATGTTGCGCGATAAAAATCCACGCCACAGACATTCCTAAAATTGTCGCAAAGTTAATAAAATGATACCAAAATGCCAGCTTATTAAACTTTTTTACGGAAAAGAAAACCGTTCCCGCCACATGAAAAGGGTGTAGCCACAGCAATGAAATATTCGGGAATATGCATGGATGTACCGATATGAAACTTAAAAAAAACAGGATGCATCCGGCCATGCCGGCAGCGAAAAACAGTATGCCGTCCAGCCATCCGAAATATGTTTTTTTTCTCCATTCCATCCAGGTCAGCCATGCGACGCCGACGAAAACGAGCATGAAGCAGGCGAGGGGAGAAGTCGGGAACGGAGGCGTTTTTCCCGGCATCTGCGTTTCTTCGGAGAGGATATTCACCGTTGAAACTAACGGTTGCATCACGCCCTCCCGTTCTATTTCCGCCCCG
This sequence comes from Tannerella sp., assembly GCA_031267485.1. GTDB lineage: Bacteria > Bacteroidota > Bacteroidia > Bacteroidales > Tannerellaceae > Tannerella. The sequence goes on along the minus strand of JAIRYY010000104.1, from coordinate 2,430 downwards.
TCAAAAGCATCTTTAAGATATTCGGGCAGAAAAAACGTTTCTTTGAGCGTCATCTCCCGGTCGGTCGGAGCGCCCATGACCAAATCGCAGCCAAACGTTATCCACGGATGATGCCGGGTGCAAAAATTAATCGCATCGCGGAACGTCGGCCGCTCTATTTGCAGGACGGACGAAACGGCAGGCGGATTTGTCGCGGCCACACTGCGGGAACCGCTCCGCTCCGGATATTTTATCGTACCGCGTACATTATTCTCAACCATAGCCGCAAGCCGTGTGGCGCAGTTGTCGAAAAAGTAATTATACCGGTAGACCCGGTTCTCCGGCCGTTCGTTAAGAACGAGCGCCTGCCACAGCGATTCCCTTTCGTCGGGCGTAAGGTTCAGAACCTGTTCGTATACCATACATCCGCGTTCAATGTATTCAATAAGGTAATCACTGAAACTGTACGCTCTTACCATATAATCCGTCTCGCCTTTCGCAAAGCGGTAGATGAAATTGGGCCGTGAAAAGTCAAAAATCCCGTAATTGAAAACCACATCGATTCTCGTTTCGGGGTCATGGACGCGGAGCGCCGTATGCCCGTATAAAGTATAAACCTCGTCGCCGGTCGGCGAGCTTGTCAGCAGGCTAATCCGCGCCTGTCCGCTTAGCGGAGGCGCCTGTGCGGCGACGGCCGATGCCTGTTCCGCACATAGGGCAATCAACCCGCAAACAAGCATTACGGCAAATTTCAGATGTTTCATAAGCGGCATACGATATGTTTGTAAAAGAATATTCCGTTTTGTGTTCAGCATCCTGCGACGGTAATGGTTTTCCCGTCGACGGTTTCCGTCCGGATGAAGATTTTATCGTCCCATTTCACGTCTGCGCGGCGGTCGAAGATGACCAGCCAGCCCTCGCCGCATCCGAGCGTGTCCATGTAGCGGGCAAGCTGTTCCAGCCCCTCCCGCTCCGTTCTGTCGCCGCGGCGCAGCTTGAGTTCAATAGGGTATTTGCGCCGCTCAAACTCGACGCACAGGTCTAAGCGGTTGCGTCCCGCGGCCATTTCGCGGGCTATCGTCCCGCCGCCGTTGACGACGCGCTGGAGAAATGCCTGCAGTATCAGGTGCGGGGCGGCCTCCTTATAGTCGTAGCGTTCAATCCACGCATCGCTGTTCTCGCGCCAGAACGTTTGGAAGTCCTCCAGCAGGCAGGTCACGTCGATACGGCCGTTTTTTAAATAGCGCGGCATTTGGTAGGGCTTTTCGCTGTTTTGGATAATCAGCTGTGTGTTATAGCTCAGCGAGCGGACGATTACTTCGGCATAAATCGGGTTGGCCGGCTCTATTACGCCGCCGGTATCGCGGATAAGGCCGAGGTCTTTGCAGTAAAGATAGTCGTCCGACTGCGTGTCGAGACTTTCCAGGTCTCCGATGATCACCGCCTCAATCACTTTCCGCACCCGTTCCTCCTTGAGCCGCTCCAGCAAGCTGTCGATGTGCGTGTCGCGCCGCAGGATAATGTTTTGAATGGCCTGCGCCACCAGTTCGGCCGTGACCGGCAGGGAATAGTCGGAGTGCAGCATTTCAACAATCACTTCGCGGGCAACGGCGTTGACTAACCACGGCTGACCCTGCGTCTGACGCCATATCAGTTCAATCGCTTCCGCGTCGAACGTCTGTCCTGTTTCGCCAGTGTGCTGTCCGTACAAATCCACAATTTCTTCACGGGTGAAATTATGGAGCGTCAGCGCTTTGGTGATGACATTGAAAGGGCTTGCGCTGCCCATGGATTCGCGGTCGGGACGGATTTTGGCCTTGAAGTCACGGATGTTGCGCATGCCTACCAATGCAATGGAGTGGACGAACGGGATTCGGCTGCGGGTGTTGTAACCGTCGCGCAACTGGCGAAGAAAAGTTATCAGCGTCCCCTCGCTCAGGCAGTCGGCTTCGTCGAAGAAAATCACCAGCGGCTTGTCCAGCGACAGGCAGAAATTGATCAGGGCGCTTCGCAAAACATTTGCATAGTCACTCATGTCTTCTCCTGCCGCAAAATCTTTTCCGCCGGGAATATTCGAATACCGCAGATCCAGTTTCATCTTGTTTACGATGGCCGGAATGCCTTTTTCCGGTTCCGTAATGCCCTGTCCCATCTCCAGCGAGCAGTAAAACGCATAATATTTGCCCTCCGCGTTAAGTCGTTCGGTCATGTCGAGCAGAAATGTGGTCTTCCCGCTCTGCCGCGCCGCATGAATCACAAAATACTGTTCCTGGTCAATCAGACCGGCTATTCCCCTTAATCGTGATGAAGCGTCTATCATGTAGTGTTTCGCTTCGTTGCAGGGGCCTGCCACATTAAAATATCGTGCCATAGTCTCAATTTTTAAATGTTTGTAAAAGCGCGGTAAAGATAGAGGTTTTATTTCATATTACCCGCTTGCGGAGACAAAAG
>JAIRYY010000323.1 GCA_031267485.1 Tannerella sp. | reverse complement strand
TATTCGTCGATGGAGTTGTCCAGTACCTCCTTCAGGAGAACGTATATGCCGTCGTCCGGAAAAGCGCCGTTGCCGAGTTTGCCTATGTACATGCCGGGGCGGCGCCGTATATGTTCGTTCCATTCGAGGGTGATTACCTCATCTTCGTCGTAGGAGATGTCGTTTTTAATATAACTGTCCATTTAAAATCAGATTTGTTTAATAAAAGCTCTTCTTGTCTTGTGATGTTCGCGCCTGAAATAATCCCACTGAGCCTGAACGGCATTGTTGATTTCGAGTTCGGGATTGCTTTCGGCATATACCGCTCCCAGACGGATGTATTCGGGAATAAGGTCGTTGAACAGCAACGTGTTTACGCCCTTGTTCCGGTATTCGGGAAGTACGCCGATAAGGTATAAATCTACCACCTTGGGTTTCATGTAAAGGGCTTTTAACAGGTGTATAAAACCGAAAGGCAGCAGCGAGCCCTTTGATTTTCGCAGGGCGTTCGTAAGGTTAGGCATGCTTATTCCGAAACCCGCGACGGCATTGTCCGATTCGCGGACGATAATGGTTATAAGATTGAGCCGCAGCATCGGAATGTACATTTTCACATAATATTCAATCTGTTTCGGCGTTAACGGCGTGAATCCGTACAGATGCGCATACGCTTCGTTCAACGTTGTGAATATTTTATTTGCATATGGCCATATTTCCTTGCGTTTTTTGAATTTCATAACTTTCAGGCCGTATTTCTGTTCCACAATCTTTCCGATGCGCAGATGTTTTTCGGGAACGCCGTCGGGTATGTATATTTTATATTCTTTCCAGTCCTGGTCTTTCCCGAATCCCATGCGTGCCATGTGTTCCGGATAGTACGGATAATTGTATATGGTAGCCATCGTTGCCGGCTGGTCGAAACCGCTTATCAACATTCCCTCGTGGTCGAGGTCGGTGAATCCCATAGGCCCGTGCAGCGCCGTCATTCCCTTTTCCCTGGCCCATGCCGTGACGGCATCAAACAGGGCATCCACCACTTCCGCGTCGTCTATAAAATCGACGAAACCGAAACGCGCATGTTTCTGGTTCCATATCGTGTTACTTCTGTGTACAATCATTCCGGCAATCCGCCCGACAATCCGCCCGTTTTTATACGCAAGATAATAGACAGCCTCGCAATCTTCGAATGAGGGATTTTTATCCCTGGACAGCGTCATTATCTCTTCGTCTATAAGAGTCGGAACGTGGTATGGGCATCCCCTGTACAGTTCGATATTAAATTTAACGAATAACCGCAGTTCTTTTTCCGTTTTTACTTCTTTAATTTCAATCTTCATTGGTCATGTATTATTTGGACGGCAAATATACTAAAAAATATATTTTCCGCGATATAATTTTATTATATGTTGTCCCGGAGGGGAAAAAAATGTCGGTAGAAAACGTCCTCTCACACCATCCCTCCGTCATTGCAAATGTATTCCACCGTCATTGCGAACGCAGTGAAGCAATCCAGGCACAGGCGGTGCAGTCCGGGCGGCTGTCGGGTCATCGCCTGCGCCTGGATTGCTTCGTTCCTCGCAATGACGATGTCTCGCTTTCTGTCCATTAATCACTTAAATAACATGTGATGTTTTTTCTGTCCCTCCGGGGAAAAAAAACAGGCTCTATGACACCGGTTCGCGGGAGACATGCGTATCGGCAGATGAAAAGTCAAGACCGTTACGGAAGATTGTCATGCGTGCGGCAAGTATCTGAAGAGTTTCTGTTCCTCACGGGAACAAATATTTATTTTACGTTATTTAAAATCTGCCCGAACAGGGAGAGCAGCAGCTGTTCCACGTCCGCTTTCATCCGGCTTTGCGTGCAGGAGAAGTTGTTTACCAGAATAGCGACGGCATACAGGGCGGCGCCGTCGGTCACATATCCCGCACAAGCGCGCACGCGGCTCATGCTTCCGCTTTTGAGCCGCGTCCTGCCCTGGAGCGCGCTTCCTTTCAGCATGTTTGCCACCGTTCCGTCCATGCCGGCGCGCGGCAGGGATTCCGTAAACGCTTCCGGTGCAGAGGACTGTGTGGCCATGTACGACAGCAGCGCACAGAGGAAAGCGGCCGTCGCCCGGTCGGACGGGGACAGTCCGCTGCCGTCATACATCCACAGCGAAGAGGTGTCCAGCCCTTTTCCGCTCCAGAACTCATGCAGTATGCCGATTCCTTTTCCGAAAGACGAGATGATTTCGCCCGGCCTGTATTTCAGTCCTGCCGTTTTCAGCAGGGCGTCGGCATAAAGGTTGTTGCTTGTATGGTTCGTTATGCGTACAATCTCTTTCAGGGGCGGGGAGTACGTTGTCGCGATGACCGTCTGGTCGCGTTTTTCCCATTTGCCCTCCCGCATCAGGAGGCGGTGGCATGTGGCGTCTCCCGCGACTTCTATCCGTTCCCCTTTCAGCAGTTCGGCGAAGTGTTTGGCAAGAAACAGCGCCGGGTCGGGAATATCTCCGTCCATCCGGTATCCCGAACGGTTTGCGGGAATCATGCCGTACAGGTAGCGTTCGGCAGAGTAGGGGAGACCCGTTATGTAGGCGCTGTCCCTGTCGGCATTTCCGGCAGTCAGGTAATTGTGGAAAAGGATTTCCGGCATGTCCGGTTCGCAGCGCGCGATGACCGGACGGCTGCCCGCCTCGCCGGCGTCGAGAAAAAGCGAATAGCGGTTGTCGTAGACATTCAGCCCGTAACATCCCTGTCCGTAGTAACTGCCGAGGTCTTCACGCAGCCATTTCATGGAAATGCCTTCGGTGTCGAAAATGCTTTCGTCGGCGATGACTGCGCCGGTTATTTTCCTTATTCCCGCGTTTCTGACGGCGGTTGTCCATTCCCTGAAAGTCCTGTTCCGGTCGGTTCCCGTCGCGGCCGAACCGGTCGTCGGGTCGCCGCTTCCCCGGATGTAAATATTCCCGTGCAGGACGCTGTCCCGTATCTGTCCGTCGTGCATGATGGCCGTTTCGTACCGGAAATTTTCACCGAGAATTTCAAGAACGGCAGCCGTCGTTACGGTTTTCATCACGGATGCGGGTATGACTTCCCGCTCCGCGTCGCAGGCGTATATCACGGAATCGCCGCGGATATCCCTTATCATAATCGAAACGGATGCTCCGCGCATGTGAGGCAGGCGGAGAAACCTTTCTATGGCCGGGTGCGTCTGCGCTTTCCCCGGAAAGACGGATGACAGGAAGATGACGGCTGCGAATATTTTTCTCATGTGTGCAGGCAAATGATTAGGGAGGCAAAGGTATGATATTTTTCAACAAAAAGGCCGCGTGGACTGCTTTTTTAAAAAATATAGCGTACATTTGCCATCTGTAATGCATTAACTGTCATTTTTTCATGGAAGAGAAGGGAAATATTTTACTGTACCAGACTGAAGACGGCGAATCAAGGATTGAAGTCAGACTGCATGACAATACAGTTTGGCTTACACTGAATCAAATGGCGGAATTGTTCCAGCGTAACAAATCCACCGTTTCGCGCCATATCAAAAACGTACTGGAATCCGGAGAATTGAAATCTGAAGCAGTTGTTGCATATTTTGCAACAACTGCTTCAGATGAAAAAACATATCAGGTTGCTTATTATAACCTTGACATGACAATCAGTGTAGGCTATCGCGTCAATTCATATCGCGGCGTTCAATTCAGGGTGTGGGCCACGCAGGTATTGAAAGAATATCTGATAAAGGGATTTGCCTTGAACGATGATTTGCTGAAGCGGGTAGGCGGCGGAAATTATTTCGATGAATTGCTGGCGCGTATCCGTGATATTCGTTCGTCCGAAAAGATATTCTACCGCAAGATTCTTGAAATATATGCCCTCAGCATAGACTATGACCCGAAAGCGGAAACAACCCGGCTGTTTTTTTCCACGGTACAGAACAAAATGCACTTTGCCGCCCACGGAAATACGGCAGCGGAAGTAATTTACCGCCGTGCCAGTGCGGAAAAGGACTTCATGGGACTGACGGTATGGAGCGGAGCATTGCCCCGGCGCAGTGATGTGGAGTATGCTAAAAATTATCTGACGGACGAAGAAATGGATACGTTAAACCGCATTGTAAGTCTGTATCTGGACTTTGCCGAGTTACAGGCACAAAGTCACAAGCCGGTGTATATGAAAGACTGGATTTTGAAACTGGATGATTTTTTGAACCTTTCAGGCAAGGAACTGCTTACACATGCAGGGACAATCTCGGCGGAACTGGCTAAGGAAAAGGCCAACCTGGAATATGATAAATTCAGGGAAAGAACAGCTTTTCAACTTTCTCCGGTCGAGATACATTTTATCGAAAACTTTGAGAAAGAACGGAAGAAATTGAACAAATAAAAATACGGAATTATGAACAGATTTTTATCAGCGGGGAAAGCGTGTATGGCGTTATGCCTGCTATACTTTGCAACAGATGTGTTTGCCCAGGAAAAGAACGGGACGGAGCCGTCGCAGGGCATGAAAATGGAAAAGTTAATAATGGACCCCAAGCTTCGCTACGGGAAGCTGGAGAACGGACTGACTTATTATATCCGTTACAATAAAATGCCGGAGGAACGCGCCGAATTTTATATCGTCCATAATGTAGGCTCGCTGCAGGAAGAAGAAAACCAGCGCGGCCTGGCTCATTTTCTCGAACACATGGCTTTCAACGGCACAAAAAATTTCCCCTCCGAAAAGGGTATTCAGGAATATACCGAGGGTCTGGGGATGCGCATGGGCGAGAATCTGAATGCATATACGGGTTTTGAAGAGACGGTCTATAAGCTGATGAACGTCCCGGTGACGGACGAAAGCGCGGTCGATTCATGCCTGCTCATACTGCACGACTGGTCGTCCTTTCTTCTGCTCGAAGACCATGCGATAGAAAAGGAACGCGGCGTGATTCGCGAGGAATGGCGCACGACCCGTACGGCGCAGTCGCGCATGTGGGAACAGCAGCTGCCCGTCATGTATCCCGGAAGCAGGTACGGAACGCGTCTGCCTATCGGCAGTATCGACGTCATAAACAACTTCGGGGGAGACGAACTGAGAGCCTATTACAGGAAATGGTACCGTCCCGACCTGCAGGCCGTAATCGTTGTGGGCGACATTGATGTAGACGCGATTGAACGGAAAATTAAAAGCCTGTTTGCCGACATACCCGCTCCCTCCGCCGATGCCGCTCCCGTCGAGCCGGTCGCCGTGCCCGACAATCTGAAACCCATCATTTCGATTGCAAAGGACAGGGAGATGACAAATACCGTACTGAGTATCTACTACAAACACGAAAAGCTGCCCTACAACCTGAGGGGCACGATAGCGGATTTCATTACCCGGTATACGAGGACGGTGATATCCATGATAATGAGCGAACGTTTTTCGGAAATCGTTCAGAAACCCAATCCGCCGTTTGTCGCAGCCTACGCCGACGATGGCGACTTTTTTGTCTCCGGGACGAAAGGCGCGTGGACGTCTACCGCAGTCGTTAAGCCCGGAGAACTGGAACGCGCCGTTGAGACGCTGATTGCCGAGACCGGGCGCGTGAGGACGTACGGATTCACCGAAGCCGAATACGAACGCGCGAAAAAGAATATTCTCGCATCCTACGAATCGACCTGGAAAGAGCGCGACAATCATCAGAACGAAACTTTTGCCGAAGAATACGTCCGTAATTTTACGGACAGCGAGTGCATACCCGGCATAGAAGCCGAATATGAGATTATAAAACAGATTGTACCCGCCTTTCCGCTGGACGGAATAAACATGTATGTGCGTAATCTGTTCGACGCGGAAAACAGCGAGCGCAACATCGTCATAAGCCTCTCCGGCCCGGACAGGGACGGAGTCGCATATCCGGCGGAAGACAAGCTGTTCGACATGTTCCGCGCCGCAAGCCGGCAGGACGTCGGCGCCGGCGAGGAAGAAGCGGTCGGCAAGGTTCTCATACCCCAACTGCCCGCGCCCGGAAAGATTACGGAAGAAAGGGAAGACCCCCTGTTCGGCGCGACCGTCTACACGCTGAGCAACGGAGTGCGCGTCGTTGTCAAACAGACGGATTTCAAGGAAGACCAGATATTGATGACGGGCACAAGTCCGGGCGGAACGACAATGTTCCGGGACGACGGGGATACGTGGAATCTGAAAGTGATTAACAACGCAATTATGCTGGGCGGACTTGGGGAATTTAGCGCCACAAGCCTGCGGAAGGCGCTTGCCGGCAAAAACGTGTCGTGCAGCGTGGGAATCGGAAATGCGAACGAAAATTTCAACGGATTTGTTTCGCCATCCGACCTGAAAACCTTATTCGAACTGATTTATCTGCAGTTTACGGGGATGCGTGCGGACGACGGGGCGTATCTTTCGTTCGAAGAGCGCATAAAATCCCAGCTGGACGAGAGACAGTCAAACCCCATGGTCTCGTTCGGCGACACGCTGACGAATCTGGCCTATAACGGTCATCCCCGCACCAGCAGGATAAAATCGTCGGATTTTGACAGGGTCGACTATCACCGCATAATAGACATGTACAACGAAAGATACGGCGATGCGTCCGATTTTGTCTTCACGTTCGTCGGCAATGTGAACAAAGATTCCATACGTCCCCTGATGGAACAGTATCTGGCCACGCTTCCCTCCCTCAACCGGAAAGAAAAGGCGGATGAAACAATGATTACGCCCTTCCGCCGGGGAAAAGTCGCGAGTCATTTTTCCCGTCCGCTGGAAACGCCGAAATCGTCCGTGGCGCTTATGTACACCGGCGAGATGCCGTACAACCTTAAAAACGTAATCACCTCGCAGATGCTGAGTCAGATACTCGACCTGATATACATGGAAAAGGTGCGCGGCGACGAAAGCGCATCGTACGGCGTGCAGACGAGCGTGTTGTTGTATGATTTCCCGGAAGGACGCACCTCCATTCAGATATTTTTCGATACCGATCCGGCCAAATGCGACAATATAATAAACATTGTCAAGTCCGAAATTGAACGTATCGCAAAAGACGGCCCCCTTCAGCCGTATGTGGACAAAAGCCGCATGAGCATAATAAAGGGACGTGCGGAAATGAAAAAGGAAAATAATTACTGGCTGAATATCCTGGACGCGTACTATTACCGCAATTTTGACGCCCACACGGAGTATGACAGCCTGTTGAAAGACATAACGGCCGACGATATAAAATCATTCGCGGAGAAGTTCCTGAACCAGGGCAACGAGATCGAAGTAGTGATGTCCCCGGCGGCGGAATGAACACCCGGTGAAAGATAAAAGGCAGCAATGGAAAGTCCTGATGGTTGCAGGGTTGATATTTTTCATCTCCGAATGGCTTTCCGCGGAAGAAAGAGCGCCCGGAGGGAAGCGGCAGAGGAACGATGCG
>JAIRYY010000225.1 GCA_031267485.1 Tannerella sp. | reverse complement strand
ACCCCCAAATCGCAGCCCGGCGAATCCAAAATCAAACCGACAGGGATATTCGACGGCTGCATAAAATGGCTCGGAAACTTGGTTATGATCTCAAAAAAACAGCTTGATTATGTGCTTGTTAGGGCAACGTCATTGTAAGGAGGAACGACGAAGCAATCCAGGCGCAGGCGACCGCCTGACAACCGTCCGGGCATGTACGGCCTGTGCCTGGATTGCTTCACTTCGTTCGCAATGACGGGGCATGGAGACTCGTCGCAATTCAGGCCGTCGCCTGTGCATGAATTGTTTCGTTCCTCGCCGGTGACGGGACAAGCCGAAAAGGTGGCGTCTGCTTTGCGAGGAACGAAGCAATCCAGCCCGTTCATACAATGGATTGCTTCGTCGTTCCTCCTCGCGATGACGGAGAGGGAGGCCGAAATGAAAAGCAATGCACAAAACCATACCGAGCTCGGTATAATTTTACACAGATGGGCAGATGATACTTTAATAATCTACAGAAAACCCGGTTATTTAACCTGCTTTTCCAAAATGACGGTGATTTCTTTGACGGAAAGTCCGGTTACTTTGGCAATGAATTCCGTTGACATACCCTCCCGGGCGCATCTGGCGGCCACTTCCGCTTTTTCTTCCGTCCGCCCCTTTGTCAGACCGAGAGCTTCTCCTTTCTGGATCCCCTCCTGGATTCCTTTCTGGATTCCTTCCTGGAGCCCTTCCTTGAGTCCTTTTTCACGCGCTTCCTCGCGCGCTTCTTCTACGGCGGTATCTATCACGTTTTTCAAGTCGCGGTAAACTTTCAGGCTGTCCTCGTATACCGACGCTTCCTCCGGCGTGAAACATGCTATCTCGGCTATGCGGAATAAACGCCCGAATACGCGCTCGCGAAGCTTCGCCGGGCGTTCCTCCAATATCGACAGATGTTTGATGGCGTACAGCCACTTGTCGAAATGCGTCTTCAATTCCTGTTCCGTCTTCCTGAATTTCGGCATTTCCAGGTAGATGAAGGTTAACTTGTCGTAAAAGACATTCTTTCGGTTGACGTCCATCAGCTTCACTTCATGATAATAGCAGTATTCGTCGTCGTCCCGGTCTTCATCGAACACGAAATCAAGTATGCCGACAAAGTATACGCTTTTCAACTGAAAATCCCAGGTATTGCCCGCCATGGCCTGTTCCTGAATGGGAAAGGAGGAGTAGTAGACGCTGCGGTCTTTGAAATACTTCTGTTTGGCGCGCTGCATCTCGACGATAAATTTCTCGCCGCGCTCGTTCGTGCAGAACAGGTCGAACACGGCTCTGCGGTCGGCCGGACTTCTGCCTACGTGCTCGTTCCGCAGGTAGGTTATATCCGTTATACGCCCCTGTTCACGTATCAGCTGGTTAAGGAAATCTATCAGCAAATCTTTGTTTGCCTCCGTTCCGAACAGCTTCTTGAAACCGAAGTCGGTGTAGGGACTCATGTATTTGTTCGTTGTTGTCATAGCCTGTCTTTTTAGAGAATTAATAAATTGCAGGTGCAAACTTACATGAAAAACTTCTAATTTACAAGTTCATCCGGGGGAAAAGATTTCTTCCGGTACTCGACGGGCGAGACGTTAAACTGTTTTTTGAAGCAGCGGCTGAAATAGCGCGGCGAACCGAAGCCTGTCATGTCGGCAATTTCGGATACATTCATTTCGGGATTGTTGCGGAGGAGGTCGGCCGCCTTGCGGAGTTTGCGCTGCAGGACGAAATCGTTGGGCGTCATGCCGGTCAGCGCCTCGAATTTTGAGTAGAGGGAACTGCGGCTTATGTTCAGTTCGCGGGCGAGGAGGTTTATGCTAAAGTCCGGATTGTCGGAATGGCTGTCGATAATCCGGATAATTGTATCCAGGAACTTCTGGTCAATGGGATTGTTTGAAAGAGACTGCACGTCGGGCCCGTTCTGTTTGCCGAATTTGCTCCGGATGATAATGCGGTTGCGTATCAGGTTGTTGCAGCGTGCGATAAGCGTTTTTTCCTCGAATGGCTTGCTTATGTAATCGTCGGCGCCATGCTGGAAGCCGGCAATGTTATGCTCCGCGGACGACAGGGCGGTAAGCAGCACGACCGGGATGTGACAGGTCTCGAAATCGTTCTTGATTGCGGTGCACAGTTCCGTGCCGGACATATTCGGCATCACGATGTCGCTGACGACAAGGTCAGGTTTTTCCTGTCGGGCCAGTCGCAGTCCCTCCCTTCCGTCGCAGGCGGACATGACGTTGTACATTGGCCGGAATATGTCCTGCAGGACATGCCGCAACTCCCCGTTGTCCTCCACAATCAGCACGGTATATTTTTTTCCCTCCTCCGGAAGGATTTCCTGCGGAAGCGTTACCGTTGCGTTCATCTCCGGCAGGAGGACGCAGGCGGCGTCCCTTTCCGCCGAACAGGCTTCAGCCGCCCTGTCGCCGGGGTGACTTTCCGCCAGTTCTTCCTTGCCGAACATGCCGTTGCCTTTCCGCAGGGTGACGATAAAAATACTTCCGTACGAAGGCTTGCTTTCCACGGAAATAGCGCCGTGATGCAGTTCCAGTATGCCCTTCACGACCGACAGGCCGATTCCCGTACCGGGCAATCCGGCCAGATTGTGCGCCGAATTGTCAACCTGGTAAAAGCGGTCGAAAATCTTGTCGATATCCTCCCTGTCTATCCCGATTCCGCTGTCCATCACCTTGATTCGGACGGCGTCGGCCGTCTCCTCGACAGACAGCTCGACCGTATCGCCGTTACGGGTATATTTGAACGCATTGGAAAGCAGGTTGTAAAACACTTTCCGCATCTGTTTCGGGTCGAACCAGCCGTTTATCTCTCCGGCTGCCGGACAGAACGTGTAGGTGATATTCCGCGTCGAGGCCATCTCGTAGAACGATAAATAGATTTCTTTCAGGAAAGGTACGAGGTTCTGCTCCCTCACCTTTAGCCGGATGTATCCCTGCTCCAGCTTGCGGAAGTCGAGGAGCTCGCTGATGAGATTCCGCAAATGGGCGGTCTGCTTGCCGATTCGCAGCAGTTTGTTGTACACAAACGGAGAGATGGAACTGCCGTTCAGCAATCGCTCAATCTGTACGGAAATCAGCGTGAGCGGCGTATGAAATTCGTGGGATATGTTGGAAAAAAACTGCAGCTTGGCATCGTTGAGCTGTTCAATCCGTTCCCTGTCCCGGCGTTCCATTTCGAGCGACGTCATCAGGTAAAGCCTTATCCGCCTGAAGCGGAGGAAGGAGAAAACAATGAAATACGCGATGATTACATACAGGGCGTATGCAAAAGGATTGGCATACCACGGATGCCGGACGACGATGTCCATCGCAATCGTTTTGGATATAATCGCAGGTTCGGCGCTTTTTTCGCGCACCATCAAATGATATTTTCCGGGGCGCAGGTTCGTATAGCGGACATTGTTGCCCGTCATCCACCTGTCGTCGAATCCCTCCAGCCTGTACTCGAAAGAATTTTGCTCATACGGATTTATGTAATTGTTGGAGGCAAAATGGATGAGAATATTATTCCGGTTATGCTTGAGCACAATCCTGTCCGTAAACGGCAGCGCCCGGCTGAGGATTCCCGTCCTGTCGCCGGGCATTATCCTTTCGCTGTTGACGGACAGCGACGAGAAATAGATGTCATAATCCTTATTGATATTGAAGACTTCCTGTTCGAAAAAAGACGTCAGCCCGCCGATACCGCTGACGAAAATCTCTCCGTTTCCGCAAACCAGCAGTCCGTTTCCCTTGTTTACCCCGGAAAAAATAAGCGCATCAAGGCTGACCGTCCTCAGTTTCCCGCCGTTTATATCCAGAAAAGACAGTCCCCTGTCGCCGAAGACAATCAGTTCGTTCTGCTCGGACCGGACGATATCGTAGCAGTAATTACTCAGCAGCAGGTTTTTTTCGGCCGTATATCCGGTGAAACGGCCGGCCGCACCGTCGTACCCATACAGCCCCGAACCCAGCGTGCCGAAAAACAGCCGGCCACCGCTATCCTCAAAAATGCAGGAGACCTCGAACGTTCCGAGGCCGTTTTCCTTCCGGTCGAACGTCTGTCTGTCATTGCGGTCGCTTATCTTTATCTTTACGATTGCCGACGAATTTGCCAGCCAGATGTAACCTTTCGAGTCGATGAAAAAAACGGAGAACGTGGCGGGAATACCGAGGTCGAACAGCGGGCGCACCTGCTCCGTCGCCAGGTCCATCGCGAAAAGGCCCCGCCGGCTATGGATAATCAGCGTATCTTCCCCGTACAGTTTCGTCCGGATGACGACGTCTCCGATTTGCCGGTGGCTGTCGGAACGTCTGTCGCGCAAATTGTGAATCCGGCCGTTTTTTATATCGTAAACGGATAAGCCTCCCGTATGAGTGCCGATGTATAGCCTGTCATATTTCGGACTGTACGTTATACATTTGAGGTTGTTGTGGGCAATGGTGTGCGCGTCTCCGCCGGACGGGAAATGCCGGAACGTTTTATGTTTCCGGTCGAAAAAATTCAAACCGCCCCCTTCGGTACATATCCATAGATTCCGGTTTTTATCTTCCGCCATTTTCCCGACGAAGAAATGATTCAGACAGTCATCCCGCGTCATTCCGGCGGAGTAGTGCGTGAAAGGGTCCATCTCGGGATTGAAAACGTGCACCCCTCCGTAATACGTTCCCACCCAGATGCTTCCCTGCCTGTCCTTGAAGGTCGAAAATACGGACGAATGTTCCAGGCTTCCCGGCAAGTCGTCTTTCGAATAAGTCGTGTACCTGTCCGTTATCGGGTTATACTTGCACAGTCCGGCGAATGTTCCAATCCAGATGTTCCCGTAATTGTCTTCGGTAAAGGAGCGTACCTGATTGTGGGGAATCGAGTTCGGTTCGTCCGGGCTGTGTTCGTATTTTGTGAGATGGCCTGTCCGGTCGCTCCTGTACATCCCGTTTTCCCTCGTCGCTATCCAGACAACAGACCGGGAATCTTCCGCCATGCCGGATATATGTTCCGCCGGGACGATGCATTGCACGTCATCCCCGCCTTTCCGAAGGTACAGTCCCCTGTCCGTGCCAATCCACAGCCACGAGCGCGAATCGACGAACAGCGTGTTAATCATGTGCCCGGGTACGTTCGTATTCAGGATATACCTGAAAGTCTGCTTCCGGCTGTCCCATTCGTAAACCGTATCGTTCGCGGAAACCAGTACCGTACTGTCCCGGCAAAAGACCGCCAGGACATTTTCGCTTTTGAGGCAGCGGAACTTTTCCTGCCGGATGTCGTAGTGCATAAGTTTCCCGTCCGAACGGAAGTAGATGTTCCCTTTTCGGTCTCCGACTATCGGATGGTTATGATTGCCTATCGGAATTTCGGACGAGTGTATACTGTCTTCCGTATGCTTGTACGACAGGATGCCGTTTCCATCGTACACGTTAAGCCCTTCTTCCGTTCCGAACCACATCCTCCCGAGTTCGTCCTGATAGATGGACATCACCGAGATATGAGACAGTCCGTCCTTCATCCCCAAATGCCGGAAATAAACGGCCTGCAGATTGCATATGGCGCATAACAGCATGCATGACAGCAATAATACACGTTTTGTCATTTACTTTCCTTTTGGTTGATTATTCGCCGTTGCCCATGAAAAGATAGCCGAAACGCACGGATTTTTTATCCGGAACCGTAACATGACGCGTACAGCCCCGGAGAAAAATTCCGAAAAAAATAAAACAAACAGGTAGTTTTTTTTGGAATTTATTTTTTTTATATGTAACTCCGCGCGTGCGACCAGGCGGTATTTTTCCGGCGCAAGATGCGCCTGCCCTGTGTGTGTGTGTGTGTGTGTGTGTGTGTGTGTGTGTGTGTAGTAAATAATCGGAATATACCAACATAAACATGTTAATTAATCCAAACGGGGGCAGATATTTTTTTATTCGTGAAATCATACTGTTTTTTTTTAATCAACCGCAAATGTATTATATTTTTCCGCAAACAGCGCAATGAAAACGGAAGTAATGTTCGATAGCCGCAAAAATTACCTCGGAAGCGCTCTCCATTAATCGCGACGGCGCTATCTCAAAAGCACGCAGATGACGCAGATTGGAGGGATTTTCGCAGATTTTTTATAAATCTTATTCGGACGGAACGTAGATGACAATCTGCGTTATCTGCTGTGTGCCAAATGGCTTTCGAGCCCCCCTGCCGGTCATTAATCACTAACCCTTGCGGGCGCCCACAAGGGACGCCCCTACATCGCCAACCATTAACCACTAATCATTAATCACTAATCACTAATCATTAAGTTCGAGTATTTTCGTCGAACGTGTCCAGTTTTTCCTGTTCACCGGCCAGCAGCAGTGTGTCGCCTTCCTGGAAAATGAAGTCGGAGGAGAAGTTGACGATAGATTCGTCGTTGCGTTCGATGCCGACGACGAGCGTTTCCGTTCTCTCCCGCAGGTTCAGTTCCTTAATGGTTTTTCCCGTCAGGGGCGAACCTGATTCTATTTCGTACTGCGACAGGTTGATGTGATGTTGCGGCGCTTCGCTGCTGCTTTCCAGGTGTTTTCCGTTTTCGATTGAGGCGTTGAGTTCGCCGAGTTCGCCGTCGCATCCCGAAACGACAATTTTATCGTAGGGGTACAGGCGTTCGCCGGCTTTCGGGATGTTTATCTTGCGGTTGCCCCGCAGGATTGTAATGATGGACACGCCGGTTTTCTGCTTGAATTTCAGTTCCTGCAACGTCTTTCCGATGATGGGGGAGTTGGGAGATATTTCATATTCCTCGATATGAATATCCTTGGCGCGCATGTCGTTGGCAACGGTGACGGGGATGGCGGCTCTTTTTTCTTCATATTCCTGCTTTCCGCCCAGGTTTTCCAGGAAGCGGGCTTCCATTCTCCGGGAATGTTTTTTCAGTCTGCCGGATGACAGGATACCGACCGTTACCGTGAGAGCTATGAGTATCAGCAGCGCTTTTGCGGCCGGGAAAAGCGGGAAGAGAACGGCCGAAGCGAGTACGACGGCCAGCGCGATTCGCAGGGCGATTGCCGAAATCAGCATGCCCCGGTTGAAATGGTTGTCGTTCCAGAGGTTTTTAAATTCCTGCGACCTGTTCTTTTTCATTACCATGGCTCTCATGAAAGGCGCCATCAGCATTAACGTGACCGCGGCCGACAGGACGGAACCCCAGATGCCCGGAATGTTGCCCGCGATGAAAGGGATGAGGTACATTTTGCATGTCAGCATCACCGCGAACGATATGGCAAAATAGACGGAGACCTGCTGCAGGATGCTCTTCAGCAGTTTGTTCCAGTCGTTCTGACGGTTGACGACTTTATAGTCGGAAAATGCGTATCCGCAAATCAGCCTGTCCCATTTCGACGGGATGCGCCGTTCGACATATCCGGATATGGCGGGCGACATTTTGATAAAATACGGGGTGGTGAAAGTGGTAATGACGGAGACGGTGACGATAATGGGGTACATGATTTCGCTTATCACGCCCAGGCTCATGCCCAGCGTTGCGATGATGAAGGAAAATTCGCCTATCTGGGCAAGGCTGAACCCCGACTGTACGGCAACCTTAAGTCCCTGTCCGGTGGCGATTACGCCCAGTGTGGCGAAAATCACGCGTCCGACAAGCACCACGGCCGTCAGCAGGAGTATGATTGGGGCATATTCCCAGATGATTGCCGGGTCAATCATCATGCCTACGGATACGAAAAATACCGCCCCGAAAAAGTTTTTCAGCGGTTCGACGAGATGTTCGATATGCTTTGATTCAACCGTTTCCGCCATGATAGAGCCTGTTATGAAGGCGCCCAGTGCGGCCGAAAAACCTACGGACGAGGCGAACAGTACCATGCCGAAGCAAAGTCCGAGCGATAAAATCAGGAGGGTCTCGTCGTTCAGGTATTTTTTCAGTTTCCGGAACATCGTCGGAATCAGATAAATGCCCACGACAAACCATATAAAAACGAAAAAAAGCAGTTTAAATATGCTGTCCGCCATGTCGCTTCCTTCGAACCGGCGGCTGACGGCGACGGTCGACAGGAGCGCCATCATGACGATTGCGGCCAGGTCTTCGACGATTAACATGCCGAAAACGATGTTGGCAAACTTCGTCTTCCGAAGATTCATATCGTTAAACGCCTTGATGATGATAGTCGTGGACGACATCGAAAGCATGCCTCCCAGGAATATGCTGTCCATGTCGCCCCAGCCAAGCAGCCGCCCGGCGCCGTATCCGATGACAATCATCGACCCCATATTGATGAATGTGGCGACCGACGCCGTACCCCCGACTTTCAGCAGTTTCTTGAAGCTGAAATCCAGCCCCAGTGCAAACAGCAGGAAGATGACCCCGATATCCGCCCAGGTGGATATGTTTCCCACGTCTTTCACCGACGGGAACTTCTCCAGGTAAAAGTCGCCTGTCCCCCAAAGCGCCCCGGACAGCGCCGTCAGGAGTTCGTTGATATGAGGCCCGGCAATGAATCCGGCGACGATATACCCCAGCACAACCGGCTGTTTCAGCCATTTGAACAATATCGTGAAAACGCCGGCGGCAATCAGTATTAAGGCCAGGTCTTGTATGAAATCCGGTAAGTGTCCCATGTTAAAAATAGTTTGCAGTTATTGAAATCGAGGGCCAAAGATAACGTTTTTCCATCACAAAAAACGGCGGAAAACGAAATTTAACCGGATGGGGTCCGCCAGACTTGATAAAACAGCGAAATAATTTGGCTCTATGACATTTTGTGTGGGTAAGTGGCAGATGTGACCCGGCAAACCGTAACACACTCCATGCTCCGTCATTGCGACCCTCCCTCCGTCACCAGCGAGCGTAGCGAAGCAATCCGGATTGTCGCCTGCACCTGGATTGCTTCGTCGTTCCTCCTCGCAATGACGAGTCTCCATGCCCCGTCACCAGCGAACGCAGTGAAGCAATCCAGGCATAGGCGGTATAAGCCCGGACGGTTGTCAGGCGGCCGCCTGTGCCGGGATTGCTTCGTGCCTCGCGGGTGACGGGGTTGGCCGGAGGTTTTCAACCGGATACGCCGCCCTGTCCGTCATTTGAACAAAATCACCCACACGATTCGTTATAGAGCCAATAATTTCGAGATTTTGAACGAAACTCAAGGTAAGTAAAGCGTGAAAATCTTTTTCATATTTGCCGGATATAAAATTATACCCTATCTTTGTAGCGTAATCATAAAAAACAAATGAATATGCCAACGTTATTGATTTTATTCGGATTAAGATTTTATTTTTATATGAGAGATCATGAGCCTATCCATATTCACGTGCAAAATGGCGATGGAGAAGCGAAATTTGAAATAGAGACCGATGTCGTGCTTGTTTACAATCATGGATTAAAACCGAAAGATATTCGTTTGGCTCAAAGTATCCTGGAAGAAAACAAGGAAAATTTTATTGCCGAATGGAAAAAGTCATTTGAGAATCAAAAATAACAGCTATGGAAAAGGAATTGACGATAAAGAAATTATGGTTTGACGACAATAAAATTTTCATCCTCACCGATGACGGGAAAGAATTTTGGCAGTCGCTGCTATGGTACCGCCGGTTACAAAACGCAACCGACAGGCAGCGCAATAACTATAGTATGTCTTTCTCAGGGATACACTGGCCGGAGATAGACGAAGACATTTCATTCGAAAGTTTTTTTTATGACAACCCGGAACCGGTTGGTATTTCCCGCCTGTTCCTTATCCATCCCGAACTAAACGTTTCGGCAGTTGCTCGCCGCATGGGGATACGGCAAAGTTTGATGGCTGCTTATGTAAGGGGTACGAAAAAGCCATCCGCCGACCGTGAAAACGAGATTAAAAACGCGGTTCGCCAGATTGGGGCGGAATTGATGAGGATTTGAACGCGTGCACTGCGGAGGAGTAATTAAGGTGGGAGGAGATAAAAAAGCCCGCTTATTTCTTTATTATCATCCGGCAGCTGGCGATGATCGTCCGGTCAGCAATCTCCCCCTTTTTGATGCCGGATTTTATGTACTCTGCCCTGGAGTTGTGACTTATCCGAATGTAAACGGTGTGGAATTTCCTGTCTTTTGTCCTGATAACGGGATTGAATGTTGAGCGGCAAACGGGACTCGAACCCGCGACCCTTAGCTTGGGAAGCTAATGCTCTACCAACTGAGCTACTGCCGCATGCGTTATTGTTGTGAGTGCAACATAACGGCGGCAAAAGTAGTTAATAAATAAAATATAACCAAATAAAATTCCCGCAAAATATTTTTGCGGGCGATTATCCTTTAAAAATCACTGCGGTCTGCCGGGCTTGGGTCAAAGGCGCTGTCCATGATTGCTTTCATGCGGGGTGTTGCCGGATCGGTGTCGCCGACTTCCCGGCGAAGTTCGAGCAGTCCCCGCTTCATCCGGGCTATGATGTCCGCGTATGCCGGATCGCCATAGCAGTTCCGGTCTTCGCGGGGATCGGTCTCCAGGTCGTAAAACTCCCAGGCGGGAGGCGTGGTCGAATCTTCCGAACCGGTGGTGGCAAGGCGGTCGCCGTAGAAGAAGATCAGTTTGTAGCGACGGTCGCGGAGACCCATGTGCGCCGGACGAATCCGGTGGTGCGTCCAGTAGCGGTAATACATCCGGTCGCGCCAGTCGGCGGGCGTCTGTCCGGCGAGATTCCGGCGGAAACTGCGTCCCTGCGACAGCTCCGGGGGGTCTGCTCCGGCATAGTCGGTCAGCAGGGCGGCAATGTCAATGTTCAGGATGATGTCCCGGTTGCGCGAGCCGGCTGGAATCTCTTTTGGATAGCGGATGACAAACGGCATCCGCAGGGATTCCTCGTACATGATTCGCTTGTCAAAAAATCCGTGTTCGCCCAGAAAATATCCCTGGTCGGAAACGTATATCACGACTGTATTTTCGGCCAGGCCCTCTTCATCCAGCGTCCGCAGCAGCCGGCCGATATTATCGTCGATGGTTGCGCCGCAGCGCAGGTAGTCCCGCATCAGCTTCTGATACGTTTTCCGCCGTCCCTCCTCACGGTTCAGTCCCTGGACGGAGAAGGGCAATTCGGGGTAGACGCACCACCATTTCGAAGAGTCTTCCGAAGCTGTCTCCCAGCGCGACGCCAGGTTTTCGAGCGGCTGCCCGTCGAACACGCGCCCCGACGCTTCCCGCCCGAACTCCATCAGACTGGGCGGTTCGGGAAACACGACATCGTCGTAGAGCGGTTTCATCCGTTCGGGAAAATCCCACGGCTCGTGGGTGGCCTTAAAATGACAGCATATCAGGAAAGGTTTGTCTTTCCCGCGATTCCGTATCCGTTCAATAGCCAGGTCGGTGACAATGTCCGTGGAAAAGCCCGGCAGCGTATCGCCCCGCTTCCCCAGGTCGTCGTCCTGCCAGTTCGCCGGCGATTTCATGATCGGATTGCGGTATTCGCCCTGGTCGTGGAAGACGCGGAAATCGTCGAATCCTTCCGGTCTCTTTTTCAGATGCCATTTGCCGTACAAAGCCGTCTGATAACCGCTCGTTCGACACTGTCTGGCAAAGTTGTCCGCTTCCGGCGAAAGCGCATCGCTGAGGGAATACACCCCGTTACGGTGACTGTATGCTCCGGTCAGGATGGACGCACGGCTGGGCACGGAGATTGAATTGGTACAAAAGCAGTTTTCGAGCACGCACCCTTCGGCGGCCAGCCGGCGGATGTTCCCGTTGCGGACGTAATCGCCCGGTATGCCTCCGTAGATGCCCCACGCCTGCGACGTATGATCGTCCGAGAGGATAAACAGGATATTGGGACGGCTGTCCGCCGGCCGGTTCTGACGCGGAGCGGTGCAGGCGGACGGCAGAACGGCCGCCAGTCCGAGCGGAACGGCCAGGGACGGTTTCATGGGTTAAAGTCTTTCGTCAGACCCGGTTCGCGCCGCTCTCTGCCTTTGACGCGGGTCAGGTCGTCGCCCAGTTCCTCCCGCATCCGGTCGGCTATCTGCATGAGGCGGGCGGCCACTTCGGGACGCTGCGAAATCACGTCGTAACGTTCGCCCGGGTCGCGGCGAAGGTCGTACAGTTCCGCCTTGTACATGAAGAGATAGTCCAGTCGGCCCGGCTGTCCGTCATTGCCCGGAGCATAAGCGCCATAAGTGACGTGGCGATGAGGGAAGACCAGTTTGCAGGAACCGTCGGTCACGGCTTCAAGGTCGTTTTTATTGAAGTAGTAAACGAACGATTCCCGCGGGTTGGCGCCGTCTTCGCCGCGAAACAGCGGGACGAGGCTGACGCCGTCAATCTTGCGTTGCGGCAGCGGCGCCAGGCTCAGCTCGGCAAGCGTCGGGAAAATATCAATGTTGGAAGCCAGCCTGTTGCAGGTCGTACCCGGACGGATTGTCCCTTTCCAGTACATAAGGCAGGGTATCCGGTTACCGCCGTCGAACGTTGTGGCTTTGGCCTCGCGCAGCCCGCCTGCCGAACCGGCATGATTCCCGTAGTTCGTCCAGGGGCCGTTGTCGGAGGTCAGGATGACCAGCGTGTTCTCCTCCAGGTCAAGTTCGCGCAGCGTTTTCAGCACTTCGCCCACGCTCCAGTCTATTTCCATCATCACGTCGCCGTACAGCCCCTGTTCGCTTTTCCCCCTGAACTTATCGGAGACGGCCAGGGGGACGTGCGGCATGGAATGGGCGAGGTAAATCAGAAACGGATTCGAGCGGTTCCTGCGGATGAAACCGGTCGCCCGCTCCGTACAGTCGGTCGTAAACCGGGTCTGGTCGGTGTTGTAACCCACGATTTCATTGCCGTCGAAAGTCGGCAAATCCGGGAAATTGAATATCTCGCCCTGCTGCGGATGAAATGGCCACATGTCGTTGGAATAGGGCAAGCCGTAATATTCGTCGAACCCGTTCTGCAGGGGAAGGAAGGAACGCGCATCACCCAGATGCCATTTCCCGTAAACAGCCGTGCGGTAGCCTTTTTGTTTCAGCAGTTCCCCCAGCGTCATTTCGTCGGGATGAATACCGTAAGGCGAATTTGGCCCCGGCGCACCCGAAAAGCCGATGCGGTTTGGATAGCATCCGGTCAGCAATCCCGCGCGGGATGCGCCGCTGATCGGCTGTGCGGCCAGGAAATGCGTAAAACGCATCCCCTCCGCCGCCATCCGGTCAATATTCGGCGTCCGGTAGCCATAAGCGCCGTTACAGGAGAAATCACCATAACCGACGTCGTCGAGATTGACGACGACAAAATTGACGTGTCCGGCAGCGGAAACCGTCAGCGTCATGCTGCCGAATGTCGCCGACAAAAAAAGTCTTGAATCCATAGATATTATTTGTAGTTAAGTTGTATACAAATCGTTGAAATGCCCGTAAAAACGCCTCAAACTTACATGAAATTTCCCGATTACGCAAATGATGTGAAACAAAAACATCCGCATCCGCAAACAGGACGTGAATAGACATTTGTTCGCCCCGGCCACTTTCGCTCAATCCCAGTTGGGATTCTGAAGGAGATTAGGGTTGAGTATCGTCTGGTTATAAGGTATGGGCCAGAGGTAATCCCTGTCGGGGCGGAACTTGCGTACCACAATATCCACGCCGTCGGCATCGTGCATCGTCCCGTTGTTCTCAATCTCCGCCGTTCTCCAGCGGAGGATGTCGGAATAATACAGTCCTTCCAGCGCCAGTTCAATCCGGCGTTCCAGTCGAATCGCCTCCCGCAGCTGTTCTTTCGTCAGTCCCGGCTGTATGTCCGGCATGGCCACTCCTTCCCTCCGGCGAACCTGATTGAGCGCGTCATAGACGGACGGATCAGGGCCGGAGGCTTCATTCCGAGCTTCGGCATAAGTAAGCAGGACTTCGGCATAGCGAATCAGGATGGAATTGAAGGCCGAACGTTCCACGTATGGAATCTCCTCGTCGTCGCTGTAACTCGTATACTTCTTCATCCCGAAACCGGTCGTCATGACATCCTGTTTGGTAATCAGTTTTCCGTTATACGGATATCCGATCACCGTAATGGAATAGTGCAAACGCGGATCTCTGTTTTCATAGGGTTTTTCGGGATCGTACAGCTGCGATTCATGAATGGATTTACCGTCCGTCATCTGGTATTTGTCGACCAGTTCTTTCAGAGGCGCCGGACGGTTCAG
>JAIRYY010000124.1 GCA_031267485.1 Tannerella sp. | reverse complement strand
AATGTCCGGGGCACTTATTTCACTTTATATTCCCTTTCACCATAATTTTTTAAGGCGAAAGGACTGCAAAGATAATACTTTTTCTTTTTAACTTCCAAATGTTTTGGAATATTTTTTTTGAAATTTCGTCAAAATGCTGAAAATAAACATTTAATAAAAACATTCATTCAACGCTTTTTGACTTTCAGTATTTTTCTCCACCGTGCTTTTCTCTCAAAGCGGGTGCAAAGATATGGAGTTGTATTTTAGTATCCAAATATTTCTGCAACTTTTTTCGTAAAAAAATCATATTTTTTTTTCAATACGTTGATAAGCAAAGTTTTATATGGAATATTTTTTTCGTGAGAAGAAATTAGATAATATATATTAATGTACGAGGAAAATATAGCGATAAAACAAAAAAATATTCCGATAACAACTGAAACAACGGCGATTTTTGCGGTGTTTTGTTTAACTTTGCAGGCCAATATATAATTATGACTGATACGAATGTGTTTGAAAACAAAACTGCCGCCTTTTACACGCTGGGGTGCAAACTGAACTTTGCCGAGACATCGACTGTCGGCAAAGAGTTGTCGGCTTTGGGTATCCGCAAGGTGCGACCCGGCGAAAACGCCGACTTCTGCATCATCAATACATGTTCCGTAACAGAAGCGGCGGACAGGAAATGCCGGCAGATGATACGGAAAATTATCAGGATGTATCCTTTGGCCTGCATTATCGTAACCGGCTGTTATGCACAGTTGAAACCGGAAGAGGTCGCTGAAATAGATGGGGTGAATCTTGTTCTGGGTTCGCAGCAGAAAGCGGGTATAACTCAATATATACAGGACTTTGTGAACCAAAATGGACGGCCGAACGAAAACATTATTACTTCTCCGATGAAGGAGATCCGTTCGTTTGTTCCGTCATGTTCCGCCGACGACCGCACGCGTCATTTCCTGAAAGTACAGGATGGGTGCGATTATTTCTGTTCGTACTGCACCATCCCTTTTGCGCGCGGCAGAAGCCGAAACGGCGCAATAGCGGATATTGTAAGGCAGGCCGGGATTGTTGCGGAGGAGGGTGGCCGGGAAATCGTCCTTACCGGCGTGAATATCGGCGATTTCGGAAAAAGCACCGGTGAGAAATTTGTCGACCTTTTAAGGGAACTTGACCTTATTGACGGCATTCCCCGCTTCCGCATATCGTCCATTGAACCGAATCTTATCACGGACGAAATCATATCGTTTGTGGCTGAAAGCAAACGCTTCATGCCTCATTTCCATATCCCTCTGCAGAGTGGAAGCAATGCGGTACTGAAACTGATGCGCCGCCATTACGACAATCTGCTGTTTCGCGAAAAGACGGAACAAATCAGGAAGCTGATGCCCGACGCATTTATCGGAGTGGATGTCATCGTCGGCACACGCGGCGAGACGGAGGATTTTTTTGACGAAAGCAGGTCTTTTATCGAAAGCATCCCTTTCACGCAACTGCATGTGTTCTGCTATTCGGAACGGCCTAACACACGGGCGCTTAACATTACGCCCGTCGTCTCGCACAGGGAGAAACAGGAACGAAGCAGGCAACTTCTTGATTTGTCTGAAGAAAGAATGCAGCTTTTTTATGAATCGCATATCGGAAAAACAGGGAAAGCGCTGTTTGAACATGCGAAAAAGGGGAAATTCATGTATGGATTCACCGAAAACTACATAAAAACGGAAATTGTGTACCGGAAAGAACTCTGCAACACAATCCATTCCGTGCGAATGACGGGGTGGAATGAGAGTAAAAACGCTTTAATGGCTGAAATAACGGATTGAACTATGGGAAATAATATTTTATACGGCTTTTTGTTTATATGGGTAAAAATACATGCCCTGTTGCCCATGCCGGCGTTATATGTCCTGTCTGACATATTGTATTTCGTTGTGTATCATATCGTTAACTATCGCAGGAAAGTTGTGGGGGAGAACTTGAAAAATTCTTTTCCCGGCAGGCCTGGCGGAGAGTTGCGAAATCTTGAACGGAGATTTTATCATCATTTTGCCGATTATATTGTCGAAACAATAAAATTGGCGGGGATATCCCGGACGGAACTGCTGCGTCGCGCACGCCTTAACAATCCTGAGATGATAAAACCGTTGCTGGAACAGGGTCATTCGTGTATCATGCTCGTCATGGGACATTATGGCAACTGGGAGTGGTTTACGGGATTCCCGGTCTGTTTCGGCGGTAATGTGGAAGTGCACCAAATCTACCGTCCGCTGAAAAATAAAGCGTTCGACCGGCTGTTTATCTTTTTGCGCACGCGCTTTCAGGCTTGTGGCACGAAAAAGAACGAGGTTGTACGCGATATTGTCAGGCTAAAACAGTCAAATACGCCCAGCCTGCTTGTTTTTATTGCCGACCAGACGCCAAGTAAAGCGAATATCCACTACTGGAGCCGCTTTCTCAATCAGGATTCGGCCATTTTGACCGGCCCTGAACGGCTTGCCAGAAAATTCGACATGCCCGTTGTTTTTGTTGATGTGAAGAAGGTGAAACGCGGATATTATTCGGTTGATTTTCAGCTGATGACAGACAAGCCGAATGAAATGCCCGAATTTGGCATCACCGAAGAGTATATCCGGCGTATGGAAAAGTCCATCATGCGCGACCCGGCTTTTTGGCTCTGGACGCACAAGCGATGGAAACACAGGAGGGAAACTTTGTGAACTATGAACGATAGATAGATGATGAAAGTATCGGTTGTTATATTAAATTGGAACGGGAGAGCGTTAATGGAGGAGTTTCTTCCGTCCGTCATAAAACACACGCCTCCGGATGTGGCGGAAATTGTCGTTGCGGACAACGGATCTACGGATGATTCCGTCGCAATGCTTCAGGAGAAATTCCCGGCCGTGCGGCTTATCGCTTTCGATAAAAACTACGGTTTCGCCGAGGGTTACAATAAGGCGATGGGTATGATTGATTCCACGTATTCGGTACTGCTCAACAGCGATGTGGAAGTAAGTCCGGGCTGGCTTGACGGCCCGTTGGCGGCGCTGGACAGCGACCGGTCGGTGGCGGTTGTACAGCCGAAGATTCG
Source organism: Tannerella sp. (assembly GCA_031267485.1). Taxonomy (GTDB): domain Bacteria; phylum Bacteroidota; class Bacteroidia; order Bacteroidales; family Tannerellaceae; genus Tannerella. The sequence continues at coordinate 1,614 of JAIRYY010000124.1, read as the reverse complement.
CGCCCAACGCAACAGGAAATATTTCGAATATGCAGGTGCGGCGGGAGGTTTCATGGATAAATACGGATATCCGTATTGCCGCGGGCGCATCCTGCATGTCGTCGAAGAGGACAGCGGACAATATGATGAACAGGCCAGCCTGTTGTGGGCGACCGGTGCATGCCTTTTCATACGTACCGGGATATACCGGGAAGAGGGAGGCCTTGACGCCCGTTTTTTTGCTCATCAGGAAGAGATAGACTTATGCTGGAGGCTGCGTTCGCGCGGATACCGCATTGTGTGCACGCCGGAATCGGTTGTGTATCACGTGGGCGGAGCGACGCTGAACGCGGACAGTCCGCACAAAACATACCTCAATTTCCGCAACAACCTGCTTATGCTATATAAAAATCTGCCGGAACAGGATGTGAAGAGCGTTCTCCGTATCCGCTACCTCTTGGACGCAATCGCCGCTGCCAGGTTTTTCATGACCGGACAGCCTGCGAATGCCGCTGCCGTATTCCGCGCGCGGCGCGATTTTTGCCGGCTGAAAAAGGAATACCTGCCGGTAAGAACGGAAAACATGCAAAAAACCGTCGTTCCTGAAATACCGGAGATACGGAAAAAAAGCCTGCTGTATTCATTTTATATCGAAAGGAAACAAAAATTCTCACGGCTGTAATGTTTCCGGATAATGATAAAACAGGTTCACGAGTTTGGGCAGGAACACAATCAGTCCGGTAACTGCTGCGGCAATCGCCATGAACAATACGCCGGCGGCGGAGAGGTCTTTGACGTTTTTTATGGCTTCGCTGTATTCCGGCGTTACGACATCCGCCAGACGCTCGATTGCTGTGTTCAGCGCTTCGGCGGCCAGTACACATCCGCAGACGATGACGACAGCGGCCCATTCCGGCGCCGACAGGTCGAGGAAAAAACCGGCCACAAGGGCGCAAATGCCTGCCAAGCAATGCAGCCAGACATTGTGCTCGTCCCGCAGTAAGATGCGGACGCCGCGAAATGCGTATTTGAAACCGGCAAGTCTCTTTCGGAGAGTGAATCCTTTATTATCCATATTTTTCGTATTTTACTTCTGTCTTAAAATAATGTTTCCCTGATTCTATCGGTCAATTCATTCAACCGTTCCTATAAACGATTGAAAGGAAACGGCTTTCCTTAAATATTTGAATTTCGTCCGAAATGTACGGCAAATTTCAGACATGACAAAATAATCACTTAACAATATTATTTCCGCCGACATTAATTCCACGCAATAATCTTCATAATAATTCTCATTTTTTACACAATCAGCACTTCGTCATAAAACAACATAGCAGGTTCAAATGCGTTAATTCCCGATGGAGTTGGGTAATTGCTTTTATACTACGTCATTCCAAGGTGCAACAGAATGGCTCTTTTTTTATCATCCACGATTTTCATTGCTATCCGGGTGTAAAGTTTCCCTTAAAAAGTTAAATTCATCCACAGATATTTTATTTCCAAATATAATTTTCATTTTAATTTCCAAAGTATTTCCAAACAGGCGTCACTTCAATATCGCCAATCGTTTGTTCCTGATTATATGTAATAATTGTTTTGCGGCTCAATTTTGTTTCTTTTTCTATTTTGACAAAG
>JAIRYY010000098.1 GCA_031267485.1 Tannerella sp. | reverse complement strand
TCCCATTATCAGCGACTTGGCGCTAAATTCGGCTACTTCCAGGCGGTCGAACGTGTTTAGCAGTCCGTCGCCCGTGACGATGATTGAATCGTTGGCCAGCAGGACGGCGGGATACGTCTTCAGGAGTTCCGCTACCCGCCTGTTGTCTTCGTACTGAACGCCGAAGGGCACGGTCGGGACGTCCTTGAGGAATATCCAGCTTTCGGGAATCGTGCGCACGTTGAACTTGACGCCGGACGTGCAGAATCCCATAATGTTGGGCGGCTGCGTCAGGATGATGGAGTTGATGCCGGGATTGCGCTGATAGATTTCCTGGTGCAGCGCGACGGAACGGCTCGGTATCTTGCCGGCTTCGACTTTTCCGTCCTTTACCTGGACGATGTTTTCGCGCTCCATGTCCCAGCGCGGTATGCCCGGAGGCGTGATGAGAAAGTCGTTTCCGCGCCAGCGCACGGATACCGTCCCGTAGGAGCTGATCATGAGCCCCTGGTCGCATGCGCGGTGAACGATGCGTATGATCTGGTCGCGCAGGTCGCGTTCGTCCGACGGATACGTGGCGTTCATGAAACATGGAAAGTTGGCGGGCAGCGCCCGTTCGTGCTGCTTTATCTGTTCGTCCGACAGATAATTCGGCTTGCCCAGAATCTGGGCGTTGATGACCGTCCGCGCGCAAAATTCAAGCGTCTCGAAGCGCTGATAGGCATCCTTCAGGTCTTCGCCGCAGAGCGCCACGCCGTGATTTTCCATGATGACGGCTTTGTATTCGGAATGTTTCCGGAACTCGTCCGCAATCTTTTTCCCGAGTTCCCTGCTTCCGGGAACGTCATAGGGCGCAAAACCTATCGTGCCGCACACGCTTTTTGCCTGCGGAATGATGTTCGTGTCGGGTATCCGGTGCGTGATGCTGAAGGCGACCAGCGCCGGCGGATGCGCATGTATGACGGCCGACATCTGCGGACGTATCCCGTATATCGCCTTGTGGAACGGATATTCCGACGAGGGGCGGTGCAGCCCCGCAACCGTCCCGTCCGCTTTTACGCAGACTATATCTTTTCGCGTAAGGGAGCCTTTGTCGACGCCGGCCGGCGTTATCCAGATGTCCCCGTTATCGTCGCGGATGGAGATGTTTCCTCCCGAAGTAGTCGTGAGACCACTGTTGTATATACGGCTGATCACGACGATAATCTGGTCGGCCGGATGCATGAGTTGCGTGTCTAACAGTTTCATTTTTTTTTACGTTTTGTTCTTTGAAGTGAATAATTGTATTTCGAGGCACAAATTTACGCGAAAAACTTCTGTTCCGCAAACCGGCCGCGACATTTCTTCCCGTCCGCGGGGCCACAAAAAAAACAGAGGGAGAAATGTCATCCGTTTCGTCCCCCTGTTCCCAAAATTAAATTACTTATGAAAAAGAAAAAAAACTGCTACAAATTTGGATAGATTAGCGAGAAGATCAGAATGACAAGCCCTGACAGCAGCACGAAAACCGTTGTACGGGACACGCCTTTCCATTCTTTCAGCAATATGCCCCAGACATTGCTGAACGTGACGTTCAGCCCCATCAGGATGCACCACGAGAATGCCATCATGACACTTCCCGGTTCGAGGAAACTTTTCCCCATCCCCAGTCCGAAAAACTGGGAGTACCACAACAGCCCGGCTAAAGCGCAGAACAGGAGATTGTTTGCCAGCAGAGACGTCTTGCCGTAATCGCCGAACGTCCGGTTTCTGGCGTTCTGAAACAGGCAGTATGCGGCGTTGGTGACGAAGCCTCCGCAGGCGACCATCAGCGTCGCCGGCAAAGTCGCGAACAGGCTGTTCATGCCCTCCACTACCAGCGGTTTCCCCGCTTCAAGCCCCAGTGCGAAACAGGCGCTCATGACGCCGGCAAGCAGTGCGACAAGCAGGCCTTTCGTCAGCGCAAAATCCTTGATTGCTTTCTTTTTGTCCTCTTCGGACATGTTTTTGGCGCGCAGGCCGCCGGCATAACCGATGATGGCTATTCCCGCAATCGTAATGCAAACGCCCGTCAAGAGCACGAGCCCGTCGCCGCTGAACAGGTTTTCCCCAATCATGACGGCTGGAATTATCGTACCGAAGGCGGAACACGTCCCAAGTGCAATCGACTGCCCCAGCGCCACGCCCAGATAACGCATGCTGAGACCGAACGTCAGGCCTCCGACGCCCCACAGGACGCCGAAGAACATGGCTTTTAGCGCCGCCTGGGAATCGACTGACAGGATCTGACAAAGACTGCTGCCTTCCGGCACTGCCAGCAATGCGCCGAGCAGCGGGAAAAGAAGCCAGGCAAATACGCCCTGCGTGAGCCAGAAACTTTCCCACGACCAGTCCTTGACTTTATTGATAGGAACATACGAACTCGACTGTCCGAAACTGCCTATCGCGATGATGAACAATCCGATTAATGTGTCCATTATTTTCTTTTGGATGTTACGGCTTTCTCGTACTGCTCAATCTCCGTAATATAACTGTCGCCGACGGGCACGTCGTTCTGCAGGCAGAACATGTCCCAGACGGCGCACCACGGCATGCTCTTCAGTTCTTCCTGAAGTGCAAGGCGCTGGAACAGCTGGTCTTTCGCCTCGTACTGCTGCAACTTCCGCTGCGGCTCGAGCAGCGCCTGCAAGAGGGCTTTCTGCGTGGAACGGATGCCTATCACATAAGCTCCGATGCGGTTTATCGTGGCGTCGAAATAGTCAAGCCCGATATGTATGCGGTTAAGTGAATTGCAGCGGATAATCTCGTGAGTGAGGTCGATCAGGTCGTCGTTTATGATCACGACATGGTCGCTGTCCCAGCGGATCGGGCGGCTCACGTGCAGCATGATCTCCGGCGTGAACAGCAACAGCGAGGAAATCTTGTCGGCCACGCTTTCCGTCAGGTGGAAATGTCCCGTATCCAGCGTCACGATCTTGCCTTTTTTCGCGCCGTATCCGAGATAGAAATCGTAGGAGCCGACCGTATAACTCTCCAGACCGATGCCGAACAGTTTGGCCTCGATACAATCCTTCATGTTCCTGTATTTAATCGCAAAGATTTCATCCAGCGACTCCTCCAGTATCTGGCGATATTTCAGGCGGTTGGCCGGCACTTCCTTGCTCCCGTCGTGAATCCACAGATTCATGATGCAGGGATCGCCCTGGTATTTACCCATCGCCTCGCTGACCTTGCGGCAGCGTTTCGAATGTTCGATCCAGAAATCGCGTATCCCCTTGTCCGGATTCGCCAGCGTCAGGCTGCCGCTCTTCGGGTGAGAAAAGGATGTTGTATTGAAATCCAGCTTCAGACCGTTCTCTTTCGCCCACTCCATCCAGCTCTGGAAATGCTTGGGTTCAACCTGGTCGCGGTCAACCGCCTTACCGCCGAAATCACCGTAAATCTCATGCAGGCTCAACCGGTGAGACCCCGGAATGAGCGTCTGAACCTTAACAATATCGGCGCGCAACTCGTCGATATTTCGTGCGCGACCGGGATAATTTCCCGTCACCTGAATACCGCCGGTCAGTTCGCCGCCCTGATTTTCAAACCCGTTGATATCATCCGTCTGCCAGCAGTGCAGCGACAGTGATATTTTTTTAAGACTTGTCATCGCTTTTTCAACGTCGACGCCTATTCCCGCATAGCGTTCCTTCGCTGCGTCATACGCATTTTTAATTGTGTTGTTTTCCATTTTACTTACTGTTTTAAATATGTTTAGTTCTATTT
>JAIRYY010000308.1 GCA_031267485.1 Tannerella sp. | reverse complement strand
CCCGTCATTGCGAGGAATGAAGCAATCCAGGCACAGGCCGTCGACTGACAACCGTCCGGGCTACACAGCCTGTGCCTGGATTGCTTCGCTACGCTCGCAATGACGGGGTGGAGGATGCCGCCCGCAATGGAAGGGTCTGTTCCTCCGTCATTGCGTTTCTCTGACCCGTCATTGCGTTTCCCTGACCTGTCATTGCGACTCCCTGACCCGTCATTGCGAGGTACGAAGCAATCCAGGCACAGGCCGTCGACTGACTACCGTCCGGGCTACACGGCCTGTGCCGGGATTGCTTCGCTACGCTCGCAATGACGGAGTGGGGGACGCCGCTCGCAATGGAAGGGTCTGTTCCTCCGTCATTGCGGTCTCCCTGCTCCGTCATTGCGTTTCCCTGACCCGTCATTGCGAGGTACGAAGCAATCCAGACGCAGGCGGTCGACAGACAACCGTCCGGACTACACGGCCTGTGCCGGGATTGCTTCGCTACGCTCGCAATGACGGGGCCTGCAATGGAAGGAGGGCTGGTTTGGGTATTATATCGAGTATTCATTAAAAAAATCTACGAATCAAGTTCCTCGAGTATCTTCCTCACCTCTTCGTCGGCCTTGAAAAGCTTCTCCTTGCACAGTTTTATAAGGCGCGCCGCCTCTCTCGTCTTTTCGGAAAGCACGTCGACATCAAGCTCTTCCCGCTCGATGTTTTCGATGATGGCGCGCAGTTTTTCCACAGCTTCGTTGTACGTTTCTTTTTTTTCCATATATCGTTTCTTTTATAAATGTTACAGAATGACGCCCGTCCGTTCGCCGTCGGAGAATTTCACGGTTATCTCATCTCCTCCGGACAAATCGGCCGCGTGTTTTATGATTTTCCCGTCTTTCACCGTCAGCGTGTAGCCGCGTTTCAGGATATATTCCGGGGATGCCATTTCCACATACTGTTCGCTGAGTTCCAGCTTCCGGAGATGACTCGCATGTATCGCGCCGAAAGCGCTTCGCAGACGCAGGGGCATCGCGTCGACAAGAGCCATGCGTTTCGAGAGCATCGAATCGACAGCGCGCCGGATGTGCGGCAAAAACTGACGGAGGTTCTCCGAATGGTGACGCAACCACTGCGGCAGCGTCGACAGGCGGGCTGTCAGCGCGTGCAGCCGGGCGCGATGCTTTTCGACATGGCCGGCCACCACAACCGGGAACTTCATGACAAACGTCTGCACGACGGTTTTTTCGTGCATTATCCGCATGGACGCGCCGGTACATATCGCGTTCTCCAGCTCCCGCAACTGCCCGGCTTCCCCGTCCATACATTCGACCAGGAACGAAGCGACGGCCGTGGGCGTCTTCATGCGCGTATGCGCCACCATGTCGACAACCGTATCGTCGCGCTCATGGCCGATGCCCGTTATCAGCGGCAGCGGAAACTGCGCGCAGTTAGCGGCCAAAAGATAGGAATCGAAACTGCTCAGTTCGGATGCCGCGCCCCCGCCACGGATAATCGCCACGACATCAAAAAGGCCGGCGTGCGGGAAAATACGGTCGAGCGCGTCAATGACGCTTTCTTCCGTCCTTTCGCCCTGCATGACCGCGGGAAAAAGTTTTATGTAGAAAGGAAATCCTCCCTTATTGCCGGCAAGCTGGTCAACAAAATCCTCATATCCGGCCGCCGTCGGCGAGGTGATGACTGCAATACGCTGCGGCAGCCGGGGAAACAGCAGTTCCTTATTCAGCCCGAAAACGCCCTCCTGCTGCAGGCGCAGAATAATTTCCCGGCGTTTCTTCACCAGGTCGCCCACCGTATAGGAAGGGTCTATGTCATGCACGTTAAGGCTGTATCCGTACAACTCGTGGAACTCCGCGGAAACGCAGACAAGCACATTCAGCCCGGAGCGGAAGGTTTGTCCCGTTTCCCGTTCAAAATAAGGCTTGAGCAGCTGAAACGTTCTTGCCCACACGACGCCGCGCGCCCTGGCGGCGATTTGCCCGGAGCGTTCGTTTCGGTCAACAAACTCAAGGTAACAGTGCCCCGACGAGGCATTTACGCGCACGTCGCTCGTTTCGGCGCGTATCCAGTACGTCTCGGGCAGGGCGCCGTTGACCGCTTTCCGGACAAGGGCGTTGAGTTCCAACAGCGACATGGCCTCACGGGGGCTGCTTTCCGTGCGGGCGCAGTCGTTTTCGCCCGTGCGGCCGGCGTCATGAACGCCGTATGCGGACGAACGCCTGTCTTCCGGCAGGCGATTGCCGGTATCCGGATTAAAAATTTTGCAGGGCATCGTTTTTTGCTTTGTTATATGCGTCAAACATGTCGGGGATGCCGTATCCCAGCTGGGCGTCCGGCTGTTGATGCCGGCTTGAGGAATCTTTTATCAGTTTTATCAGTCCGGTATTCTTCAGGAGCGGAAAAGCCTGCCACAGACAGGCGACCAGGCCTGCTACCGTCGGAGCGGAAAACGAGGTGCCGTTAATCGACTGAATCTGCCCCGCCGAACCGACCGCGTACACCCCCGTACCCAAAGCCACCACATCCGGCTTTATCCGGTAGTCGGCCGTCATTCCGACCGAACTGAACGAACTCTTTTCCCCGTCGGAAGTAATGCTTCCGACCGTCAGAATATCCGGCGCATCGGCCGGAAACGTAATCTTTTCCCATTCGTTACTGCCTTCGTTGCCAGCGCTGCACACAATCAGCAGCCCTTTCCTGACCGCCATGCCGGCCACGCGGCTGATGAAGGCGGTCTGCCCGTCCAGGTCCGGCCGGCTGTAATAATCCGCGATGCCGTCATATCGAAAATATCCCAGCGACGAGGAAACGATATCGACGCCGACACTGTCCGCATACTCCACCGCCGCCGCCCAGAAATCTTCCTCAATGGGATATTCTCCCCGCGTATCCTCGCTTTTTATCAGCAGAAACGAAGCCTCCGGAGCCGTGCCCGTCATCACGCCCGGCAGATTGGCGGCCATGCACGACAGCGCTTTCGTCCCGTGGTCATCTTCGCAAAAGACGCTCCGTCCGGGAAACGTTATGTTGAGAGCGCCCAGCAGGTTCATGGACGAAAAGGCATCCATCCGGTCAACGTTCATGAATCCGGCGTCAATCACCGCAATACGGACGCCCTTGCCGCGGTAGCCGCAGGCGTGCAGACGCATGCCGTTCAGCATCGCAATCTGACTTTCCGCATAGCCGTATGGGGATTCGAGGGGGGCGTCCGCCGACGTGAAGCGAACGGTATCGCTCCCGTCGCACACCAAGACTTCGTGCCGGCCGGCGTCAGCCCACACACACTTCAGCGAATCGACAAACGGGAGCGCTTTCAATCTTTCCGCAACCGTGCTGTCCGGGCTTTCGACAACGACCGTTTTCATCCATTTGCTTTGCACGACCGGGGTAACGCCGACCGCCGTCAGTTCGTCGATACGGGACGGGGAGACGGGAAAATCGGTCTCGTCGACAAACGCTTCCCGCAACATGCGCCGCTCCACGGATTCGGGCGACAGAAAAACTTCCGGAAACGCCGCCGTGAAAGGCGTCTCTCCCTTGTCCTTCAGATACAGGCGAAAACAGTAACTTTTGTCGGCGTACAAACATGCTGCAACCGGCACAAGGCACAGAACCGCCATGACGGTTCGCCGCCATGACGGTCTGCGGATTTTCCGGTTTGTCAGTAACGTCATTTTCTTATCTTTTCATCAGATGGGGACTTCGCGTTTAAGACTTGTGCGCAGCGACATGAGCGTTTCCGTCTCGGTCACGCCCGGTATTTCCTGAATTTTACCGTTCACAAGCTCCATCAGATGTTCATTATCGCGCGCATACAGCTTGATAAGCATCGTGTAGGGGCCGGTGGTGAAATGTATCTCGACAACTTCCGGTATTTTTTCGAGTTGCGGAACCACATCCTTGTACATCGATCCGCGTTCGAGCTTGATGCCGATGTACGTGCAGGTATTATAACCCAGCGTTTTAGGATTAACGTGATAACCGGAACCGACAATCGCTTTCGATTCGATAAGCCGTTGCACCCGCTGATGAATAGCCGCTCTTGATACGCCGCATGCCTCCGCCACATCCTTAAAAGGAATCCTTGCATTCTTCGAAATAATCTCCAGAATCTGACGGTCTAACCTGTCAATTTTTTCCGTTTCGGACTTTTCCATTTTCAGTTATTTTTCTTATTTGTAAAACGGCTCAAAGATAAATACTTTTTAGCTTTATAACGAATCATACGGGTAAAAAAAACAAAAAACGGTTCCCTGTTGCTTTGGAATAAAACAGGAAAAGAGCGGCAGCCGGGTTTGCCGGCTGTCGCTCTTTCAATTCAGGAGTAAGATATGTCTCTTCAGTTAATAATCACCTTGCAGCGATTATTTCCGATAACAATCACATAAATGCCCCGCTCCAGAATCTCCCTGTTGTCGCCCTCCTGCACGTCAAGACATTTGAGCAGGGAGCCGCTCAGGGTATAAATGTACGCTTTCGTCTTCACATCCGAGCGGATATTCAGCGTATTCTTGTAAGACCATACGGACAGGCCGCCAACGCGCTCCTCGCCGGTAATGACGCTTGCCGGTTCGGGCCCGAATGTGACCGTCCACGGTTCGACAACCCGATAGATGACATATTCATATGCACCGTCGTCCAGAGCGCGTCCGGTAAGTTCCTCGTACCGGCCGGAATAGAATCCTTTCGCCATCACCTTGAGCGGTATCCCGCCAGGGAATGAGGCCGTGAAAGTGAAGTTGCTGTAACCAGGCGCATAATGCCTGCCGCTGCCCGGATTCGTTATTATGCCTTCCGAACCGACAATGTCTATATAACGCCGGATTTCCGGTTCTTCATAGGAGATGAAGAAGAACTGCTCCTCCCAGCAGCCGTTCGGTTCGCGAAGCCAGAGACTGCCCCCGCTGCCGACGCTCATTCTTTCCGTCTCGTTCAGCGGTTCGTAGGCGTTCCGCCAGGTATGTCCGTTGATACTCCGCATCAGGTTCGGCGAGCCGCCGGTTATACCCAGGTCAAGCATGCTGTTCACGTCGACATACGGTCTGATAAGGGGCAGGTCGCCGTCGTATGCCGGCCGGTTATACAGGGTGACCTCTGCCGACTTGTCGCTGCCTCCGGTCAACAGTGTGGCTTCGACGTAGCCCGTCTGTCCCGCCACTTCTTCGGGGACGTCCTTCATGTAGAAATACAGTTTGAATGTGGACTGTCCCGCAGGCAGGGTATAGTAATCCTCCAGCGGTTCGCCGTCAATGCCCACCACAAACTCCTTCTTCAGTGCGCCTTG
>JAIRYY010000278.1 GCA_031267485.1 Tannerella sp. | reverse complement strand
TGATTTACCTTGCGTGTTGCATCGGCTGAAGCCTTGAATGCGGCTTTCTCGTCGTCGCTGATTGGGAAATTGAGAATCTGTTCACAGCCATTTTTACCGAGCATGACGGGCACGCCAATCACGAGGTCGCTTTCTCCGTATTCGCCCTCTACCAGCACGCCGCATGAAACAGTACGTTTCTCATCCCTGATGATGGATTCCGCCATGAATGCAGCCGCAGCGCCCGGGGCATACCATGCCGACGTGCCGAGAAGACCGGTGAGCGTGGCGCCGCCGACTTTTGTTGCCGCGACTACTTCGTCCAGCTTTTCCTTCGGAAGAATCTGCGATACCGGGACGCCCTTGCATGTCGCCAGCGAGGTGAGCGGCACCATGGTCGTGTCGCCGTGTCCGCCGATAACGGTAGCCTCGACATCGCCGGGATTCACGCCAAGCGCCTGGCTCAGATAGTATTTGAAACGCGCACTGTCCAGCGCGCCGCCCAGACCGATGACCCTGTTGCGCGGCAGTCCCGAAATTTTCGCGGTCAGATAGCACATCGGATCCATCGGATTGCTGACGATAATCAGTATCGCACCCGGTGAATGTTGCAATGCGCTTTCAACTACCGACTTCACGATGCCGGCATTCACTCCGATCAGTTCTTCGCGGGTCATGCCTGGCTTGCGGGGCAAACCCGAAGTGACGACAATCACATCGGAACCTGCCGTTGCCGCATAATCGCCGGTCACCCCCGTGACGCGCACATGGATGTCCGTCAATGTCGCCGTCTGCATGATGTCCATCGCTTTTCCCTCGGAATATCCTTCCCTGATATCAATAAGTACAATATCAGATGCCACATTACGTTTGGCCAATACGTCCGCGCAGGTTGCTCCTACATTTCCCGCGCCGATAACAGTTACTTTCGACATAAATTTTTCTGTTTAAATTAGACGTTTACTTTTTATTTTATAACCCGTTCTCAAGTGTTTTAAAAACCGCACAAAAGTACAACCGTATTTTTGAACAGGGAAATTTTTCCGTATTTAATTCGCATAACGAAACCAAAAAAGGGTAAACTCGCAGGCCGTTTGGACGAAATAATGAAAAATTTCTTTAATTACGCCCGAAGTTCAAAAATTTGCAGTACTTTTGTAACCCGAATAAGAGGGAACTTTTTCAAAAAGCAGGTTTTAACGAAGAAGTGCTAATAAATTAACAATATCAACTAATTAAATTTTTAAACATGGCAAATTTAGATTTAAGCAAGTATGGAATCAACGGTGTAACGGAAATCGTGCACAATCCATCCTTTGAACAGCTGTTTCGGGAAGAAACAAAAACAGGTTTGGAAGGTTTTGAAAAAGGCCAGGTGACGGAACTTGGCGCTGTAAATGTAATGACGGGCGTTTATACGGGCCGTTCTCCCAAGGATAAATTTTTTGTAATGGACGAAACAAGCAAGAATACCGTCTGGTGGACTTCGGACGCATACAAAAACGATAATAAACCGGTGGACGCCAAATGCTGGACGGCTTTGAAAGATTTGGCGACCGGACAGCTTTCGGCAAAACGCCTGTTCGTTGTCGACGCTTTCTGCGGAGCTAACGAAAACTCCCGCCTGAAACTCCGTTTCATCATGGAAGTGGCATGGCAGGCTCATTTTGTGGCGAACATGTTCATCCGTCCCTCGGACGAGGAACTGGCCGGTTTCGGCGAACCCGATTTCGTCATCATGAACGCCTCGAAAGCCAAAGTTGAAAACTATAAGGAACTGGGATTGAACTCCGAAACGGCGGTTGTATTCAACCTGACCGAAAAAATCCAGATCATCCTCAATACCTGGTATGGCGGCGAAATGAAGAAAGGCATGTTCTCGTACATGAACTATCTGCTGCCCCTGAAAGGCATGGCGTCCATGCACTGTTCGGCAAACACGGACATGGAGGGTAAAAACACGGCGATTTTCTTCGGCTTGTCGGGTACGGGTAAAACCACGCTCTCCACCGATCCCAAGCGCCTGCTGATTGGCGACGACGAACACGGATGGGATGACGAGGGCGTATTCAACTTCGAGGGCGGATGCTATGCCAAGGTTATCAACCTGGACAAGGATAGCGAACCGGATATCTACAACGCTATCAGACGCGATGCGCTGCTGGAAAACGTTACGGTCGACGCCGGCGGAAAGATTGATTTCGCGGACAAGTCGGTCACCGAAAACACGCGCGTCTCCTATCCGATCAACCACATCACGAATATCGTCAAACCGGTATCCAAAGCGGGACCCGCCGAAAAAGTAATCTTCCTTTCGGCCGATGCGTTTGGCGTATTGCCTCCCGTTTCCATCCTCGACCCGGAACAGACCCAGTACTATTTCCTTTCCGGATTCACGGCAAAACTGGCGGGAACGGAACGCGGCATTACCGAGCCTACCCCGACATTCTCGGCCTGTTTCGGCGCGGCTTTCCTGTCGCTGCATCCCACGAAATACGGCGAGGAACTGGTTAAGAAAATGCAGAAATCGGGCGCGAAAGCCTATCTGGTCAACACCGGCTGGAACGGAACGGGCAAACGCATCTCCATCAGGGATACGCGCGGTATCATCGACGCCATCCTTGACGGTTCCATCGACAAGGCTCCGACTAAGACAATCCCTTATTTCAACTTTGTCGTGCCGACGGACCTGCCGGGCGTCGATCCGAAGATTCTCGACCCCCGCGATACATACGGCAATGCCGCTCAATGGGAAGAAAAAGCGAAAGACCTTGCAGGACGCTTCATCAAAAACTTTGAGAAATTCACGGGCGCCGAAACCGGTAAGGCTTTAGTTGTTGCAGGACCTGAATTGTAATTATTTAACAGCAAGCAGTATTGAGGCGTAATTCTCAAAAGAATTGCGCCTCTTTTTATTACATAAATTAAAAATTCATTGTGATTATTTTGCATTTCCGGAAAACATGTATTATCTTTACCCCGTGATTTGTATATAATATAAATTGTTTTGAAACGGATTGTTTACATATTAAGCGCACTGGTGTCTTTATTTGCCTGCGATAACGGCAAAATTTACAGGATAGAGGGCAGGTTGTCAAATCTGGATAACGCTGCGTTGTATGCCGTGTGCGAATCGCCGGAGGGAAACACGATTGATACGCTTGCCTGCGACGAAAAAGGCGCTTTCGCCCTGTCGCACGAACAGGATGACAATCTGCGGTGCATCACGTTCTACTACAACGACCGGGAACAGTGGTTTACGGTTTATCCCGAAGCGGGGAAAACCGTTCAGGTGAGGGGCGACGCGAAGTATCCCGCATTAATACAGGTAAAAGGCGGCCAAATCAACAACCGGCTGTCGGAATTTAAAAGGAAAGCGGAATCGATTCTGAAAGAGCAGGCCCATATTTCCGGCAACCGGGAGGGAATCCCGCTGCCAAACGGCGAAGATGTCCTCCAGCGCGCCAATATCAACCTCGAACTGAGAAGCATAGCGCGGGATTTTATTTCCGGAAATCCGAAAGAGGAAGCTTCGGCGATTCTTATCGACGAATATTTTACGCATCCGGACGAAATGGAACTGGCCGAAGATTTTCTTGACTTGCTGTCTCCCGAACTGAACGATTATTATATTGTAAAAAACCTGCGTGCGCAGATTGCGAAAGCGAAAAACGCCATGGTCGGCGTCAAGGCGCCCGATTTCAGCATCACCAACATATACGGGCAGACGGTTACGCCGGACTCTTTCCTCAATAAATATTACATACTTGCATTCACCGCCCTGTGGTGCGATATGTGTCAGACCGAAGTCATGATGCTGGACGAGCTTTCGGCGCAGTACCCGAAAGATTCGCTGGAAATTCTGCTTGTCAGCCTGGACGACGAGCTGGCCGGAGTTCGCGACATGCTGCGGCAGGACTCCATTCAGTGGAACCTGGTGACGGATTCCGCGGGACAGGCGATCAACCTGTTTGAAAAATACAACGTGAGTTCCCTGCCGAAATGTTTCCTTATGGACAAAAACGGAATCATCAAACTCCGGACGGCAAATGGCGTGGAACTCAGACAGACAATAGACGGGATTTTAAAGTAGATTCATTTCCCCCCGGTAACAAACATTAGCATCAAATCATGTTAGTAAAAACTTTTGCAGCCGCAGTAAACGGTATCTCCGCAACCATAATAACGATAGAGGTAAGCTGTACGAAAGGCATACAGTTTTTTCTGGTAGGCTTGCCGGATGTGGCCGTGCGCGAAAGTCACGAACGGATTGTCTCGGCGCTGCAGGTCAACGGCTACAAATTTCCGGGCGGCCGCATCATTATCAACATGGCGCCGGCCGACATCCGGAAGGAAGGCTCCGCATACGACCTGCCGCTGGCTATCGGTATCATGGCCGCAGCGGGCGACATCGACGCGACGCTCCTCGACCGGTACATGCTCATGGGAGAACTGTCGCTCGACGGCAGCCTACTGCCGGTCAGAGGCGCTCTGCCCATCGCGATAAAAGCGCACGAGAGCGGGTTCAAGGGGCTTGTCCTGCCCCGGCAAAACGCCCGCGAGGCGGCCGTGGTGGAGGGACTTGAAACCCTGGGCGCGGAAAACATAAAGGACGTAATCGGTTTTTTCAGCGGCAAAGGCGGGTTGCAGCCGGCGGCCGTCAACACTTACGACGAGTTTCTTGCGCACCGTCAGCATTTTGAGGGCGACTTTTCCGACGTGCGCGGACAGGAAAATGTGAAACGCGCGCTCGAAGTGGCCGCCGCCGGAGGGCATAACATCATCATGGTTGGCCCCCCCGGAAGCGGCAAGTCGATGCTGGCCAAACGGCTGCCGTCCATCCTCCCGCCCCTCACCCTCCAGGAAGCGCTGGAGACGACGAAGATTCATTCCGTCGCCGGCAAAACAGGCGAACAGGTCTCGCTGCTTTCGCAGCGGCCTTTCCGCGCCCCTCATCACACGATATCGGATGTGGCAATGGTCGGCGGCGGCTCTTTCCCGCAGCCGGGAGAGATAAGCCTGGCTCATAACGGCGTACTGTTTCTCGACGAACTGCCGGAATTTAACAGGAACGTGCTGGAAGTGCTCCGCCAGCCGCTCGAAGACCGGCACATCAGCATCTCAAGGGCGCGGTTTTCCGTTGATTATCCGGCGGGATTCATGCTGGTATCGTCCATGAACCCGTGCCCGTGCGGATATTACAACCATCCGTCCCGCCCCTGCGTGTGTCCTCCGGGCGCCGTCAGGAAATACATGAACCGCATCTCCGGCCCGCTGCTGGACCGCATCGACATACAGATAGAAATCGTGCCGGTGCCGTTCGAAAAAATCTCGGAACACCAGCCCTCCGAGACGAGCGCGGAAGTCCGCGAGCGCGTCATCCGGGCGCGCGAAATACAAAAACAGCGCTTCGCCGGAAACGACGGCATCTACTGCAATGCCCAAATGGATGCCGGACTGCTTCGCCGCCATGCCGTGCCGGACGGCAAAGGACTCGCGCTGCTGAAAAACGCCATGCAGCGCCTCAACCTCTCGGCGCGCGCATACGACCGCATCCTCAAACTGTCGCGGACAGTCGCCGACCTCGACGGCTCGGACAACATCCTTTCCCTTCATCTCGCGGAAGCAATCAACTACCGCAATTTAGACCGCGAGACCTGGGGCGCACTGTGACCGTCATACCCGGAAATCCAAACCTCCCCGGTCATCAAATATGACATTCGCTACCGGCGCCGGCGGCACACGTCCGCATGGCGTCAGTCCGATTCCTGCCGGCGCTTTGCGACGGCGAAATTAAGCCAAAATATCCATTAATAATATTTAAAATACTCGAGACGGAATGACTCCTACGCGAGTCGGAGCGACTCCTACGCGAGATGGAATGACTCCGACGCGAGACGGAGCGACTCCGACGCGAGACGGAATGACTCCGACGCGAGTCGGAGCGACTCCGACGCGAGACGGAAAGGCTCCGACGCGAGTCGGAAAGGCTCCGACGCGAGTCGGAAAGGCTCCGACGCGAGACGGAGAGGCTCCGACGCGAGACGGAGAGGCTCCGACGCGAGACGGAGAGGCTCCGACGCGAG
>JAIRYY010000268.1 GCA_031267485.1 Tannerella sp. | reverse complement strand
CATAACCGCGCCGTGCAAAATAAATTGGGAAAAGTATGGAAAATAAGAGTGTGGCACACGTACAACTTCGTGGAATAATGCGTATCTTAACGCGCGAGGCTAAACCTGCGCGGTGTGTGTGTGTGTTAGTAAATTAATTGGAACATGCAAATCCTTTTCATTAAAAAAACATAAATATTTCCCGGCAAAAATACAGTCGGCGAACGGCGGAAAAAATTCCCTCCGTATACTCCCGAAAAAAACGTCATTTCCGGATTGCAACCATTTATTATATATTTCTCCGTTTTTCATAGCGGCAATACTCAAGTCATCTGTGTGTTTTTATAAAATCGGGACAAAGATAAACTGTTCATTTCAATAAATTATAACATAATATCGACATAATTTTGCACTTTATCGGCATAATGCACTTTTTTTGGCTTTCGGCGGGTCAACAGGCTCTATAACGAACCGTGCAGTTAATATTATACATTGCCTGTCCCCATCATTTGCCGGCGCAACACCCGCCCCGTCATACGGGACAAGAAATAACGGATAGGGCGGCGTACCCGCTTGAAGGCCTCCAGCCCACCCCGTCACCAGCGAAGCGCGAAGCAATCCAGGAACAGGCAGCCGCCCGACAACCCTCCGGGCTGCACGCCCTGTGCCCGGTTGCTTCGCCCCGCCCGCAATGACGGGGCGGGGAAGATGGTGTGAGCGGACGTTTTCTACCGCCTCGTCCCGGACGGGACGGAATATGTGCCTTTGCGGGAACCTGCCCCAGCGATGCCTGGGAAAAACATACCCGTAGAAACGCCCAAACTGGGCGTCTCTACGGGTATTGAATATCTTATTTTGGAATCGCGCGTGTACGCGCGCGCAGGAATGGCGAAAAAAAATATGTGGATATACGCCTGCTCATCTTTCTCTAACAAATAATCGGAATTAACCAATGCAGGAGTGTTGATTAAACCAAAACGGGGAATATTTTTTTACCGAAACCAGTCATACTGTCCATTACCTGTTTTTCTATTTATATCCGCACTCAAAAAAAATACCGCACAGGATAATGGCGACAAATATATGCCGTTCTTTTTATCCGCAATAAAAAACGGGAAAAAATTTCCGTTCAGTGCGCTTCGAGCCAGTTGCGACCCTCGCCGCAGTCGGCAATCAGCGGAACCAGCAGCGCGATGGCGCCCTCCATTTCCTCCAGCACGATTTTGCGAACCGTTTCCAGTTCGTCGCCATAGACGTTGAAATTCAACTCGTCGTGCACCTGCAGAATCATCCGGCTTCTGAGGGATTCCACCTCGAAACGGCGGTAGATATTCACCATCGCTACCTTGATGATGTCGGCGGCGCTTCCCTGAACAGGCGCATTAATGGCGTTCCGCTCGGCATATCCCCTCACGACCGCATTGGCGGAGTGGATGTCCGGCAGATAGCGGCGCCTGTTGTAGAGCGTCTCGACATATCCCTTTTCGCGCGCGGAGCGGATGCTCTCGTCCATAAATTCATGGACGCGCGGATAGGTTTTGAAATAGCCGCTGATGAGTTCCTTCGCTTCCGCCCTCGGAATCGCAAGGCGTTCGGCCAGGCCGAAGACCGATATGCCATAAATAATGCCGAAGTTGGCCGTTTTCGCCTTGCGCCGCATGTCCGATGTGACGTTTTCATCGGAGACGCCGTAAATCCGGGCGGCCGTCGCCGCATGAATATCCGCGCCGTTGATGAAAGCGTCTATCATATTTTTATCCCGGCTTATATGCGCCATTACGCGAAGCTCTATCTGCGAATAATCCGCCGAGAAAAACACACATTCGTCGTTGTCGGCAATGAAGGCCTTGCGTATTTCGCGCCCCAAATCATCGCGGACGGGGATATTCTGGAGGTTGGGGCTGGTGGAACTCAGGCGTCCGGTCGAGGTCACCGTCTGGTTGAATGACGTATGTATCTTCCCCGTTACGGGATTTATCAGCCTGGGCAACGCATCGATATAGGTGCCCAGCAGTTTTTTTATGCCGCGGTAATCAAGCAGTTTGCCGATTACCGGGTGTTTGTGCCGCAGTTTTTCCAGCGTTTCCTCGCTCGTGCTGAACCCGCCGGTTTTGGTTTTTTTTACCTTTTCATCGGTAATTTTCAGGTTTTCAAACAGCACATCTCCTACCTGCCTGGTAGAATTTATGTTAAATTCCATGCCGGCAAGCGCGTATATTTCCTGCTCCAGGGCATGCAGCTTCTCCGTAAGTACCACCGAATACTGGCTGAGGGCGCCGGTATCGAGCTTAACGCCGGTATATTCCATCTCCGCAAGCACGTAGACCAGCGGCATTTCTATATCATAAAACAACGATTCCACCGCATTTTCCTTTAGCTTCGGCTCAAAAAAATTCTTCAGCCGCAGCGTCACGTCCGCATCCTCCGCCGCATATTCGGCGACTTTTTCGACCGTCACGTCACGCATCGAAAGCTGATTCCGTCCCCTCGCGCCAATGAGCGACTCGATGGGAACCGGTTTGTAGTTCAAATACGTCTCCGACAGATAGTCCATCCCGTGACGCAGTTCGGGATTGATAAGATAATGTGCAATCATGGTGTCGAACAGAGGCCCTCCCAGACGCACGCCATATTTCCGCAACACAAGCATATCGAATTTGATGTTCTGCCCGACTTTTTCAATCTGCCGGTTTTCGAGCGCTCCGGCAAAGCGCGAAACAATTTTCACCGCATCGTCCATTGAGTCGGGCGTCGGGACGTACCAGGCTTCCCGTTCCCTTACCGCAAATGACATCCCGACGAGTTTCGCCGAAATTGGATTCATCCCGTCCGTTTCCGTATCAAAGGCAAACGACGGCCGGCTTTCCAGAACACGCACCAGCTCGGATATTTTATCTTCACTGTCAGCCAGATAATAGGTGTGCGGGAGCGTCGTCAAGTCCCTGAGAATCGAATCTTCCGAAAAATCCGTCCCGTCGTCCGGCAATATTTCATTCTCAAAGACATCCCCGTTCCCGTCGAAAAGAGAAAGCTGTACGCCCTCCGGTTTGTGTCCGGCCACTTTTTTCTTCTCCGGCTGATTCCGTCCGTCAACCCCCATTTTTGCCAAAAAGGAAATAAACTCCAGTTCCCTGTAAATTTCAGCCAGGCGATTTTCATCCGGTTTTTCACGGATGCACGACGCCGCATCAAAACGAATGGGGACATCCGTTACAATCGTCGCCAGAAATTTTGAAAACCGGATTTTTTCCGCGTTTTCATCCAGCCGATCCCGGAGGCTGCCCTTGATCTGTCCGGTGTTGGCCAGCAGGTTTTCAACCGAGCCGAACGCGGCCAGCAGTTTTTGCGCCGTCTTCTCTCCCACTCCCGGACAGCCCGGGATGTTATCCGACACATCGCCCATCAGTCCCAATAAATCAATCATCTGGCCGACCGACGTCAGACCGTATTTTTCCAGCACTTCCGGGACGCCCAGCGTCTCATAATCGCCTCCGAACTTCGGGCGGTACTGGAAAACATGTTCGGAAACGAGCTGGCCGTAATCCTTGTCCGGCGTCATCATATACACGTCAAATCCGTCCCTTTCCGCCAGCCTGGAGATCGTGCCGATGACATCGTCCGCTTCATAGCGCGGGACTTCCAGAATCGGAATCCGGTACGCGTCAATGATGTTCCGTATCACCGGCGCCGATTCGCGTATGACTTCCGGCGTTTCCTCGCGCTGCGCCTTGTATTCCACGAACGCTTCATGGCGAAATGTCGGTCCGGGAGGGTCAAACCCGACGGCGACATGTGTGGGATTCACCCGGCGCATGACGTCTTCGAGCGTATTTACAAATCCGAAAACGGCGGAAGTGTTCACTCCTTTGGAATTAATTCGCGGATTTTTGATGAAAGCGTAATAAGAACGGTAAATGAGCGCGTAAGCATCAATCAGTAATAGTTTCATACGGTAGTTTGTTATTGTTTTAATGCAAGTTCGATTTCAACGCGTAAAAATATAAAAAATAATGACAACCCGCATTATCTTTTGTCAAATAGTTCATATCCGCGCGACGAAATACGCTTTGCTTATACTTTTTTATTTCTCTTTTTTTTCAGATTACAAACATAGGGGCTATATTTGCACCTGATTAAAGAGCAAGATGATAGACAGACTACAAATAGCAAATCCCGTATCTCCTGAATTTGAACAGTTTAAGGCGGACTTTTCGAACGTGATTCACAGCGAGGCCCCGCTTTTGCAATCCGCGATTGAGCAGGTTTTACGTTCCAACGGGAAGCATATACGCCCCCTGCTGCTGCTGCTGACGGCCAAAGCATGCGGAACTCCGACAAAATTAACGAAAGAGGCGGCCGTTATTATCGAAGCGCTGCATACAACGACCCTTATCCACGACGACGTGGTGGACGAAACGAAGCATCGCCGCGGAGTGGCATCCCTTAATGCCATCTTCGACAATCGCATTGCCGTGCTGACGGGCGATTACATCCTGGCCGGCATGATTTTGCGCGCGGCGGAAACGGGTGACATCACCATCATAAAAACGGTCGCGAAAGTCTGCCGCGAACTGTCGGAAGGGGAACTCATGCAGCTTGACAACGCGGAAAAACATTCCGTAAACGAAGAGGATTATCTTCACATGATTAACAAAAAAACAGCCACTTTAATCTCCGCATGTTCCGAACTTGGCGCTATTTCCGTCAGCGCTTCCCCGGAAACGGTGAAAAAATGTCATCTGTTCGGCAAATATTTAGGCTACTGTTTCCAGATAAAAGACGATATATTTGATTACTACGACGATTTGAACATCGGGAAACCTACCGGAAACGACATCCGCGAGGGAAAAATCACACTGCCGCTCCTCCATGCGCTGCAGACAGCCCCCGAAAAAGAATCGGCCCATTACATGGAAATCATATCCCGGCAGGATTTTACCCCCACAAATGTGGCCGCGTTAATCACTTTCGCAAAACGGCAGGGCGGCATCGAATACGCCGAGAATCGCCTCCGGGAATATAAACAGAAAGCCGTTGAAATCATCAACAGCTTCCCCGAATCGGACGCCCGCAACAGTTTGCTTTTGCTGGCCGACTATTTTGCCGAACGCATCAATTGATTTTACTCGCCAAGTCTTTTTTCAATATCGCCGACAAGGCTGCTGGCTCCAATCCGGAACAAATCCTTATGAATCCATTCATCGCCCAGCGTTTCCTTTACAATCGTGTAATAGCGCACCGCGTCTTCGGCAGTTTTTACCCCTCCGGAAATTTTTATGCCGACTTTCCGCCCGCACATCCCGGCGTACTCCCGGAGAACTTTACACATGGTATAAACGGCTTCGGGCGTGGCTCCGGGATAGCCTTTGCCGGTAGAGGTCTTGACAAAATCAGCGCCGGAATAAACGGCAAGAATCGTGGCTTTCCGTATATTTTCAACAACTGCAAGCGCCCCGGTCTCGAGAATAACCTTAAGTTTCGCGTCGCGGCAACTGTCTTTTATCTCACTCAGCTCGTCCGTCAACGCCTCGTATTCTTCCTCCAGAAAATATCCCAGGTTCATTACCACATCGATTTCTTCGGCGCCCGCCATAACGGCCATGGCTGTTTCCGCAACTTTTATCTCCGTAAAAGTCTGCGACGAGGGGAACCCTCCCGCTACCGACGCAATCGTCACACCCTGTGCCGTCAAAGCCTGTTTGACGGTATCGACAAACAGTGGAAACACGCATATCGCCGCAATGTTGGGAACGTCGGGACGCTGTCCTTCGTAATTATTCACCACATTATCAACAATTTCCCAAACACTTTCCTTTGTATCAATGCTTGTCAGTATGGCCAGGTCAATACATCCGTGTATCTTTTTTAACGCCTCCGGGGTGAAATTTTCCCTGAAATGCCTCTCCAATAAGGCATTTACAGTTAACGAAACGTCTTTATCCGGCGGCAGTGAAGAAAACTTGCCGAATGTTTCCCTATACCTGTCAACCTCCGAATGAGCGTGTCCCGCTTCAAATCCGCCATGCTCCCCGTCCAATCCGTTCCATTCATCATTTTCCATGCTTAATCTGTTTTGTCCGTTATGTTCCATATCTATAATTTTGCGTTGTTTTTATGGCGTTCGCTGTCACGCTCCGTTTTTTTCTTCAGGTTTTTTTCAAATGCCTCCGTAAGGTCTACTCCCGTCTGATTGGCCAGACAAATCAAAACCCACAGCACATCTGCCATTTCATCGCCCAGCTCCCTGTTTTTATCGCTCTCTTTAAACGATTGCTCTCCGTAAGTACGGACAATGACACGTGCCAGTTCCCCTACTTCCTCGGTGAGAACAGCCATGTTCGTTAATTCGTTGAAATAACGCACGCCATACGATTTAATCCACTCGTCCACAAGAACCTGTGCTCCTTTTATGGTTAAATTATCCATATTATCAATCTTTTATAAACAAAAATCCGTGCAAATATAGCGATTGCAAAAGGATTTCGCAATATTGAAACCGAAAAATCGTCCGCTATTCCTTATTCCGGGTATCAATGAAAATAGTCACCGGACCGTCGTTCAACAGTTCGACCTTCATATCCGCCCCAAAAACGCCGGTTTGCACCCGGCGCCCCATCTGAAGACTCATTTCCTCACAGAAAGACTCGTACAGAGGAATCGCAATATCAGGCTTGGAGGCGCGTATGTAAGACGGCCGGTTCCCTTTTTTTACCATCGCATGGAGGGTGAACTGGCTCACGACAAGAACTTCTCCTCCGATATCGGAAACGGAGAGATTCATAACCCCTACCCCATCGTCAAAGATGCGCAGATTCACAATCTTTTTTGCCAGCCACTCAATATCGTCCTGACCGTCAGCGTCTTCTATGCCTACAAGGATTAACAAACCCTGCCCTATCTCCGATTTTACCAGCCCGTCAATTGTGACGGAAGCATGTCTTACCCGCTGTATAACTGTTCTCATATATTTCAACCATATAATATTATGTGATAAAAACGGCAGGATGACGGGTTTTATTATACAAAATGTTAACTTTGCATTTCTAATAACAAAACCATAACGGCTTATGAAAAGAATATTGCTTACAATTGTAACCATGATTTTTGCGACAACGCTTGTGTCATGCGATAAGAATGAGAATGACGACAAGCTGAAGGAATTTACCGTTTTCTTCGAGACGGGTGACGACGACTGCATGGTTGTACTTCAAAAAGTAAGGGAAGGTGAAAAGGCAACCAAGCCCGATGACCCAACACGCAGCGGATATACATTTATGGCATGGTTTAAGGAAGCGGAACTGACGAATGAATGGAAGTTTGACTTCGACGGGGTAACTTCCGACATGACGCTATACGCCAAGTGGATTGAGTGTACCGTTAAAGAAGAAGACCGGATAACATTTACGTGGCAAGCCGAAACAGGAGTAAACAAAAACGTAACTGTTCGGGCTACAGCGGGTGAAACGTTTACCGTAAACTGGGGTGATAACAGCCAAATCATAAC
>JAIRYY010000262.1 GCA_031267485.1 Tannerella sp. | reverse complement strand
GCTCCCGTCAGGTCTCTCTTCCTGGCCGTACCGTAGGCCACGACTACGACTTCTTCCAGTTGCACGTTATCTTCCTGCAGGGCAATTCGCAAAGTCTTCTGGGTACCGACTCTGACTTCCTGCGTCGTGTATCCGATGTATGAAAATACAATTACGGAACCGGCATTGGGCACGTCCAGACTGAAATAACCGTCGACATTAGTGATCGTGCCGATTGTCGTTCCCTTTACGGACACGTTCACGCCCGCCACCGGTTCACCGGTCTCGTCCACGACCGTTCCCGTCACGTTCACGCTTTGCAGCAGTTCTTTTGAAGAGATAATAATCAGGTTGTTTTCCAGCTTGCGGTATTTCAGTTCGGTATTTGCCAGCAAAGCGGTCAGTACATCGTCTATGGATTTGTTTTTCACGTCCATCTGATGGATTTCTCTTTCGATATTTACCATTTCATCGTTGTAGAAGAAACGGTAGTCACTTTGTTTTTCAATTTCCTTGAAAAACTCGCTCAATGTTCCGTTATGGATTTGAATCGTCAGTTTCTGATCGGGTTTGGCCGACAGCGAAGTCGTACCGATTAGAAGCAGCATGCATATAAACTGCATTGCCCGTCCCAATCCGGGATGTCTAAATAAAAAATTTTTTTTACTCATGCTTTTCAGTGTTATAGTTCTACAATAAATAAAATTCATATTAATTCTAAATACTTTTACTCCATTTGCATATTTTCGGATGCCGATTTTGCTTGTCTCATGTTTCCACCGTTTTCTTTTTTCTCATAGGCAGTCAAAATTATAATGTTATATATCGTCACTGATTATTTGGATTTGTCATGATCCACTTGTTCGTGGACAGCGTCACCCTGTTTTGGCGGACGGTGTAGTTCACAGGAGCGGAGAGTTTGATGGCTTCCAGTACCTGCTCCAGCGTTTCTTCCTTTAAGGTGCCCGAGAAGGAAAAATTTTTCAGCGTCTGATCGGTGAAGGAAATCTGCACGTTGTATCGCCTTTCCAGCCTGACGGCCAGCGATTCCAGTGATTCCTTCTCAATGATCCACCGCGCGTCTTTCCACGAGGTGTACAGTTCCGTCATCACATTTTTTGCGACGATCGTTTTTTCGGCCACTTCTTCAGGCAGCATACTTCCTCCGGCAGGAACGGCAGGAGACGGCAGCGTGGAGAGCGCCGCGTCGCCGATACGGACGGACTTGACGATTGTCGCTTTCTGGCCTGCGGTCAGTATCAGCCTGTCGGACAGGAGGCCTTTTACATTTCTCAATACCTGTACGCTGCCGGATTCAACGGTCGTCTCCACATTGTCTTCTTCAGCATAGGCTTTTATGTTGAAACTTGTGCCCAGCACTTTGAGGGTGGCGGCGGAAGTTTTTACGTAAAACGGTTTTTCCTCGTTCCGGGCTACTTTGAAGTATGCTTCTCCTTCGATAAATACTTCGCGCCCGGTCTGATTGAACGTCGAATTGTAGCGGAGCCTGCTGCCGGCATTCAGCCATATCGAAGAACTGTCGGGGAGGGTAATCATCGACCTGGAACCGTATGGCACGGTATATTCGGTGTAAGATACTCCGTTTTCTACCGTTTCCGTTTCTACCTGCCGGGGATGGAAATACATTGCCGCCAACCCTGCTCCGAAAGCAAGTATGAAAACGGCGGCATAACGCAACAGGGGCCGCATCGCGCGATGAATGCGTCCGGGCGTGTCCATCGCAGAGCTGACTCTTGCCCACGCTTCGTCCACATCATAATAAGAGGTATTGGCGCGACGGCAGTTCCTTACCGTGAAATACGTATCCCGGTATTCTTTCAGCAGTTTTTCATGCATGGGAGACGCATCCAGCCATTCCCGCAGGATTTTTACTTCATCATCGCCCGCTTCGCCCGAAAACAGGGCGGCGAGGATTTCTTCAATATGTGTCGGTATCCGGTTCACTGCAAAAATTAAATTACAAAATTTACTGCGATTTTATAGAGTAGACAACTCACCTCGAATTTGATGTGACGGCGCTGTGTATTTTTTTTATTTGCGGCGCTGGTCATAAGCCGCCAGGGCTGTCCGCATCTTTTTCATAGCCCTCGTAATTTGCGTGCGAACGGTGTTGATGGAAACGTTCAGTTTTTTTGCCACATCGTCGTAAGACAGTCCATCCATCATGTGGGAGACGAAAACCTCCCGGCACTGTGGAGGCAGCGTCGCAAGCGCTTTTTCAATCTGTTCGTACAGTTCCCGGTCGAGCATGTCGGTCAGCGGCGTATCGAAACTTTCGGGATTTAACAAATCCATGTATTTTAGCCGGTACTGCACCTTTTCACGGTATCTTTCTTCTATTTCGCGGTGTTTCAGGAAATTGAGCGCGGCATTGTGTACGGAGGAGACAATATAGGGTTCGAGCGATACGCGGATATTCATCTGTTCCCGCTTTTCCCACAATCGTACAAACATGTTGCAGACAATTTCTTCCGCTTCCAGAGGGTCTTCAACGATATTCTCCGCATAAATGCACATACGCTTATAGTACAAGCGAAACATTCGCTCAAATTCATCCGCGTCGCCCTGCTTTATTTTCTCAACAGAGATACGTTCGTCAAGGCCTTTATTCTGCATGAATCACAATTAAACTTTATACTCTATAACAAATAAAAAAACATCCGCCATTAAAAAGCAAGCTTATGGACAAATGTTGTGGTTTTGACGATTCAATCACATAGTGACTGAAAATCGTATTCCCGTATGACATTACTATACTCATAATACATTAAGATTTCGCGAAGATTTCGCGCACAAAATTATAAAAAAAATTGAAGCCGCAATCGTTTGGCGAAAAAATCCGGTGATTCAGGGATTATATTTCAATATGATATTCATATTCCTCCGGCCGGGATTTCGCCTGCATACCGAAAAAAAAGGCGCCCCCATTCTCAAGGGGCGCCTTTTTTTATTTATCCGAGGTAAGCTTTCAGCAACTTGCTTCGCGAACCCTGACGCAGGCGTCGTATTGCTTTTTCCTTTATCTGGCGCACGCGCTCGCGGGTAAGGCCGAATTTGTCGCCGATTTCTTCCAGCGTGACTTCCTGGCAGCCGATGCCGAAGAACATTTTTATGATTTCACATTCCCTTTCGGTCAGGGTGGAGAGCGCGCGGTCAATTTCCTTGGCCAGCGATTCGTTCATCAGTTCGCCGTCCGCTATCGGTGCGTCATCATTTACCAGGACATCCAGCAGGCTGTTGTCCTCGCCCTCAACGAAAGGCGCGTCGACAGAGATGTGACGGCCCGAAACTTTCAGCGTGTCCGAGATTTTATCTACCGGGATATCAAGTTCGGCCGCCAGCTCCTCGGGTGACGGTTTGCGTTCGTTTTCCTGTTCGAACCGCGAAAAAGCCTTGCTTATTTTGTTTAGCGAACCTACCTGGTTCAGCGGTAAGCGCACGATGCGCGACTGTTCGGCGAGCGCCTGGAGGATGGACTGACGAATCCACCAGACAGCGTATGAAATGAATTTGAATCCTCTCGTTTCGTCAAATTTCTCCGCCGCTTTTATTAAGCCCAGATTGCCTTCATTAATAAGGTCGGGAAGACTTAATCCCTGGTTCTGATATTGTTTCGCCACAGACACGACAAACCGGAGATTCGCCCTGGTCAGCTTTTCCAAAGCCCTGCGGTCTCCTTTTTTTATGGCCTGCGCCAGTTCAACTTCCTCTTCTACCGTTATTAAATCTTCACGTCCAATCTCCTGAAGGTACTTGTCCAGAGAAGCACTTTCCCGATTCGTTATGGATTTTGTTATCTTTAATTGTCTCATTACAATTCGCCCTCATTATAAATGGGGTGCAAAGATAGTACATTTTTTTCGGAATGTACTATATGCGCCCCTGTTTTTTAAGTTAAATTAAATAACCTTAATCGATTAAATCAATTGCGTAATGCCTTGTAGCTCCCGTATTGGGGTAAAATCCCTTGATGAGAAGGCCTTTTTCGTCGGTGCCTCCCTTAAGTATTTTATCGACAATACCGTAGAAATCTTCCGGGGTTTGTATTTTCTGATCGTTCACAATCATAATGACAAAACCTTTGCGGATTCCGCAGTCTCTGATTTTACCTTTCGAGACGTCATACACTTCAATCCCGTAGCCTATGCCGTAGCTTCGCTTATCCTTGTCGCTGAGGACTTTGAACGCGGCTCCAAGCACCTCGGCGCTGTTGCCGCCGCCCTTTATGATTTCGGTGTTGCCCTGGACGTTTTTCAACTCCACGCTAAATTCCTTTTCGGTCCCGTAACGGTCCACCTTGATCGTGACCCGGTCGCCCGGCTGGTATTTTATGACCTGTTCCTGCAGGCTGTTGACGGACGTCACTTTATTGCCGTTGACGGACGTGATGACGTCGCCCACTTCCACTCCGGCCTCCTTGGCCGAGCTGCGCATTGCAAAATCCGAGACGTAGGCGCCTTCCAGTTCCTTCACCTTCGAGTCTCCCCGCTGCCGGGCTTCTTCCGGGTCGGCGATGATTACGCCCAGCATGGCGCGCTGTACGCTTCCGTATTTCTTCAGGTCGCTGACGACTTTGCCCGCAATGCTTATCGGTACGGCAAAGGAATATCCGGCAAAATTACCCGTTGGCGAAAAAATCATCGTGTTGATGCCCACCAGTTCGCCCTTCGTGTTCACGAGCGCCCCGCCACTGTTGCCTACATTGACGGCCGCATCCGTCTGAATGAATGACGTGATTTTTTCCTGATTGCTTTCTCCCATCAGGAAAGACCGCCCTTTGGCGCTCACAATTCCGGCGGTTACGGTGGACGCCAGGTCGAACGGATTGCCCACGGCCAGAACCCATTCGCCCACTTTCAGCTTCTCGGAATCGCCAAACGTGACGGGCTGCAAGTCTTCGGCTTCAATCCTTATCAGGGCGATGTCCGTCGTCGGATCGGAACCGACGACCTTCCCCGTGAACGTCCGCTTGTCGTTCAGTGTGACGCTGATGCTGTCCGCCCCCTCTATCACGTGATTGTTCGTGATAATGTAACCGTCGGTGGAAATGATAACCCCCGAGCCGGAGCCTCTGCGTATCTGCTGTCTTGGCCGACTGTCTCCTCCGAATCCGAAAATGAACTCGAACGGGTCGGTATACTGTCTCCCGACAGAGACGGTGGACGTCACTTTTATGTGTACAACCGCATGCACTGTTTTTTCGGCGGCGTATGTGAAATCGGTGTTTTCCGCCGCAACGCCATCGTACGTGGTCAAACGGACAGGCTGTTTAAAGGAACCGTCCGCCTCTCCGGCGCGCAGACCTCTGCCGTCATTTTTATTTTCAATAACGAGAGCTGTTACTCCTGCCGCTACTCCTCCGCTGATTAATATGATTAATACAGCATTCCATAGATTTTTTTTAAATTTTTCCATAGCTCTTATTGTTTTATAAATTCTTAAATTTAACAACTATACTTCTGCAGATTTAACTCAAAAAAAATGCAATTATTTCCCGTCATACTCTGTTTTTTAACACTTTTAACCGGATAGGGGAGGTATTAACCCAGCTTAACTATACCGTAGACCGTTTCAGTTCATTTTAACATTTAGGACAGACAATTTGTCAGTTTCACGTTTGTCAGTGCGGTATTGATGTCTGCCCGGCCAAATCCGGATTGGCAATCTGTTTGATATATTGTTTATTGTATCTATATTTGCAGGCCATTATGAAAATAAAAATTTGCAGTCATGCAGTTTAGAGGAACGAATACAGTATTTTACGTTGCGTTGTGGCTGGCATTATCGGTTTTTCTGCAATCGGTATTCCGGTTTCATTTCTATCATATAGAGCAGTACCGGCTGTTTCTGTATGACGGCGCTTATGTTTTCTCAACGCTTGGGGAGATTGGCGGGTTCTGCCTGCTTGTGTATGAATTTCTTGTTCAGTTTTTCATTTATCCCTATGCCGGAGCGCTCATCACATCCACCCTGCTGACGGTTGCGGGCATACTTGTGCATCTCCTGATAAAACGCATGGACAGGGATTCCACGCTTGTGTATTTTTTTTCTTTCCTGACGGTGTGCGGCCTGCTTTTTATTCATCTTGACTTCAATTATTTTATGCAGGGGACGGTTGCCTATATGCTTGTTCTGCTGCTGCTCGCCGTATATGTGAATCTGAATGTGGCATGGCTGAAGCTGACGTATACCGTGGCGGCGATCCCTGTTCTTTTCTGGGCGGGCGGTTCCGTCGCCATTCTCTTTGCCCTGTCCGTGTTCGTCAGGGAGCTGCTGTCGAAACCATCAAGGAGCTGGCTGTTCCTCATTCCCTGCGCGGAGGCGTTTTTGCTGGCGTTCCTGAGCGTACGGTATGCTTATGTCGGGGAATATCGCTTTGCTTTTCTCCCGGATATGTTCTATCATCATTCGTTGACGCCCGGCGACTTTGCGATATACGCCCCGTGGGCGCTGCTGCTGTTGATAATAACGGCGACAACCCTCCTGCGTCCGCGGAAATCATGGTCGGGCGGGAAAAGGACGGCCGGTGTGGTTGCGCAGGTGGCGCTGGCCGGACTGACGGCCGTTTTCGGCATCAAAACGTATGGCGATATGCGCTCGCTGAGATACAAGGAAATGGAATACCGTTACAGGACAAAACAGTTTGATGAAATCATTGAAATGAACAGGGGGAGCGTGTCAAATTATCTGTATCTATGCATGTTGAATCTTTCGCTTGCCGAAAAGGGCGAACTTGCCGACAGCCTGTTCCGGTTCGACCAGAAAGGGCCTCAATCGCTTATGATACCGATGAATAATTCCCAGACGGTGGCAATGCTGCTGAGCGATATTTATTATGCGATTGGCCATACCGGAGCTTCGCAGAATATGGCGTTCGAGGCAAACACAAGTTCGCCCGGCCACAGAACCGGCCGCATGCTGCAGCGCCTTGTGGAGACAAACCTGATATACGGGGACTATGCCGTGGCGGAAAAATATATCGGCCTGCTGGAGAAAACATTCGCATACGATGGCTGGGCCGGGGAGATGCGCCGCTATCTGTACAATGACGGCGAAGTGAACCGCAATCCGGAATACGCCAGGCGGCGAAAATCCCTGCCTGCGGATAATTTTCTGTTCGCGACCCAGGTCTCGGACATGGAACTGATGAGCCTGTCCATTCAGAATCCGGAGAACAGGAACCCCATGGAATATACGGGGGTCATGTACCTTTTGATGAAGAATCCGGAGCTTTTCGGCCAATTCCTGGACAGGTATTACGGGACGGATGTGCTCCCTGTTCTTCCGCTGTCGTTTCAGGAGGCGGTTATCATTCTCAATGAAAGCAAAGGTGCGGAAGTATGGGCGGAAAAGGGCGTTTCGGCGCCGGTTATCGCACGGTTTCTGCAATATAAGGCTTTCATTCTGGCGAATAAGAACAAACCCCGCCTGTCCGATTTTGTGAAATCCTCGTTTGGAGACACGTACTGGTATTATTATATGTTTAAGTGACAAATGAACACAATGAAGATAAAACTGTATTTCCTGCTTGCTGTTTCGATTTTTGCGGGATGCACCCGGCCTGTCCGGATTACCGGGACGATAGACGAGATGCCCGGCATCTTCCCGGATTATACGGACGTGACAATCCCGGAAAATATTGCACCGTTGAACTTCAGGCTTGTAAACGGAGATTACGCCGGTTCCTTCCTTTTCGTCGAATCGGGAGACCGGAAAATGGAAGTAAAGGGCCGGAACGGGTCTTTCGATATCCCTCTGTCGGGATGGCGGAATCTGCTGAGGGAATCCGCGGGCAAAAGCCTGAAAATGACGGTATGCGTGAAAACCGGCGGCGAGTGGAAGCGTTTTCTGCCTTTTTACCTGCATGTGGCAAACGAACCGGCGGACCCGTATATCGCATACCGCCTGATCGTTCCCGGTTATACGCTGTGGAATGAAATGGGCATCTATCAGAGGCGGCTGGACAATTTCAGGCAGTACGCGGTGATAGAAAACAGGATGACCGGAGGCAATTGCATGAACTGTCATTCCTTTTGCAATCAGGACCCGGACAGGATGCTGTTTCACATGCGCAAGACGTATCCCGGCACGTATGTGACCGACGGCGAACGGGTTGAGAAGTTAAACACAAAGACCGACCGTACCGTATCGGCTTTGGTCTATCCGTCGTGGCATCCGTCCGGCAAATACGTAGCCTTTACGGTGAACGACACGAGGCAGGCCTTTCATGCGAACGACCCGAACAGGATTGAGGTGTTCGATATGTCCTCGGATGTGGTCGTGTACGATGTGGACGGGAAAGAGCTTGTGACCGCGCCGCATCTTTTCTCGAAAGATTGCTACGAAACGTTCCCCACATTTTCGCCCGACGGTAAGACCCTGTATTTCTGTACAGCCGACGTGCGGGAGATGCCTGACGGGTTCGAAAAGGTGAAGTACAGCCTGTGCTCCGTCTCCTTTGATCCGGAAACGAGAGCTTTCGGAGAGGCGGTGGATACCCTGTACAACGCGGGGAAGATGAACAAAAGCGTGTCGCTTCCGCGTGTTTCGCCCGACGGGAAATTTTTGCTGTACACGCTGTCCGCGTATGGCAATTTTTTCGTATGGCACAGGGACGCGGATCTGTACATGATTCGCCTGGAGACAAAGGAACATTATCCGCTTCATGAGGCAAACAGCGACGAAGCGGAGAGTTATCACTCGTGGAGCAGCAACAGCCGGTGGATTGTCTTCGGCAGCCGTCGCACGGACGGCCTGTACACGCATCCCTGTTTTGCCTACATAGACGAAAACGGAAAGGCCGGCAAACCGTTTCTTCTGCCGCAGAAAGAGGCGAATCACTATCATGATTTTATGAAATCGTACAATATCCCGGAATTTGTGAAGGGCAGAATCCGCGTGAAAAGCCATGATATCGTCGATGCTGCGCGGAATGACAGGGGCGTGGATGTTAAATTCTCCGACGAACGCAGTTTTCCCGTATCAAAATCGGCCGAAAACATCGCTCACTGACGGGTTGTTCCGCCATGGCAGGCGCGAATGTCCGGGTTATTCCGGTTTTATGATTACTTTTACACGTTTTTTTTATTTGCATGTATTATGACAGACTATATTTTAATTGTTGTCGGATTCGTTTTACTGATATGGGGCGCGAACTGTCTGGTGGAGGGCGCTGTCGGGCTTGCCAGGCGTTTCAATGTGTCGGACCTGGTCATTGGTCTTACGATTGTCGCTTTCGGAACGTCCGCACCGGAGCTGGTGGTGAACGTGGTGGCCGCAATGAACCCGGACACGACGGATATTGCCCTGACGAATATCATCGGCAGTAATACGATCAATATATTTGTCATTCTGGGCGTGTCGGCGCTGGTTTATCCCATAAAATCACAGGCCGCCTCGCGGAAGTTTGATATTCCGCTGAGCCTGCTCGCTCCCGTTGCCATTCTCGTCCTGGCCTGGGCGCCGGATGATGAGATCTCGCTGACGGACGGCATTATCCTGCTGGCCGTGTTCTTATTTTTCATGTATGTGACGGTCAGGAATATGATAAAAAACAGACATTCGGATGAAAAGGAGGGGGCGCCGGAAGATAAAAGCAGGCCGCAAAAGATATGGCTGTCCGGTATTCTTGTCGTCGCAGGCCTGTTCATGCTGGTGGTTGGCGGACAGCTTATTGTGAACAGTGCGACCGCAATTGCCGAATCGCTGGGTATCAGTCAGGCCGTCATCGGATTAACCATTGTTGCGCTGGGCACATCCCTGCCGGAACTGGCCACGTCAGTTGTCGCGGCAGTGAAGAAAAATTCCAACATCGCGCTGGGAAACATTATCGGTTCAAACATATTCAATATCTTTTTTATCCTGGGCATAAGCGCCATGATAAGACCTTTACCCGCATATAACAACATGGCGGCGGATCTGGCGATGGCCGCATCAGGCAGCCTGCTCGTTCTCGTTTTTGTGCTGACAAACAAATCCCACGAAATAAAACGCCCCGCAGGATTTTCCCTGCTCTGCATTTACGCACTATACCTTATACTAGTGTTAAGTTAATTTTGATATGCCGTAAATACATATTACCTTTGCAGAAATTTTAATTTTCCACAAAGATGAGAAAATATATAATCCAATTAACAAAAGATGAAGTTTTAGAACTTCAAAAGATTGTGAATAAAGGTTCGCATACAAGTCAAACATACCGGGCGGCGTATGTATTGCTCAATGTTGATGAGGGAGAGTATTCACAGGGCAAATCTACCAACGAGGAAATATGCAAAGTATTGAAAATGGGGATGCGGACAATAGACCGCATCAAGCAAAAAT
>JAIRYY010000194.1 GCA_031267485.1 Tannerella sp. | reverse complement strand
AAACCGTCAATAGTTTTACACTTCAATTTATCAATGATTTTTGCAGGGAAAATGGTGAGATAGACTGGCAAAAAATCGTAAAATTTAATTCGGGAAAGAAAGAATAACGATTTAAAAGCAAAAAAACAAACCTGCACATAGTTGAAACCCTTACGGCAGGTTTGTTTTTCATTTTTTTTCGCATCACCTCTACTCTATCCCCACCTTTCCCATCTTCCCAAAACGCGAATAAAGCAAAGGAACCACAGTAAACGACACCAGCAGACTGAGCAGCGTTGCCACGGCGACCGTGAGCGCAAACTGGCGGAATATGTCCGATATAAGGCTTTGCGTCAATGAAATCGGCACAAAGACGACCGCCAGCACCAGGGTGATGGAGACAATGGTCGAGCCGATTTCCCGTATGCCGTCGTATGCCGCCTGCACGCGTGTTTTTCCCGTTTCCATGTTGCGGTGGATATTTTCTATCACCACGATGGCGTCGTCGACCAGAATACCGACC
The DNA here is from genome assembly GCA_031267485.1 of Tannerella sp. Lineage (GTDB taxonomy): Bacteria > Bacteroidota > Bacteroidia > Bacteroidales > Tannerellaceae > Tannerella. Next base: position 3,066 of record JAIRYY010000194.1, on the reverse strand, counting down.
ACGAGCGTCAGGGCGAGCAGGGACATCAGATTGAGGGAAAAACCAAGCAGATACATGAAGATGAAAGTCGGGACGAGCGACAGCGGAATGGCGATACTCACGAAAAGGGCGTTTCGGAGGCTGTGAAGAAACAGCAGCATCGTGAGCGCGACCAGGACGATGGCGAAAAACAAATCGCGGACGACCGAATCGGCGGCTTCCTGCGTGAACTCGGCATTATCAACGGTTGTCACGAACTGCAATCCCTGACTGCGGTACTGTTCTTCCGCCTGTCGCAGCGTTTTCGATACGGATTCGGATATTTCCACGGTATTGGCGCCGGCCGATTTCCGTATCGAAATACCGATTGAGGGGACGCCGTTTACGCGGCAGAGCGTCGTCGCATCGCGGTACGTGTCGCGGACTTCGGCCACGTCTTTCACATTCACGGTTGTTCCGCCGGGCAAATACCGCAGCGCGAGGTTTTCGACGTCCGCCACCGTTTGATATTTGCCCTGCATGCGAATCGGAATCTGTTCGTGGCCGTTCCTGATTTTCCCCGTCGGAAAATCGAGGTTGGAAGCCAGCAGCGTCCGGCTGACCTCAAGAATGGACAGGCCGTAAGCGCTCATCCGTTCACGGTTGAGGTTGATTTGGATTTCGCGTTCCTGTCCGCCGGTCAGATTCACGTTTCCCACGCCCGGTATGCGTTCCAGCATCGGTTTGATTTCCCTGTCCACAAGGTCGAAGAAGACCGTTTCGTCCATACTTGCCGTTGCGCCGATGGTCATAATCGGCAAATCGCTCATCCTGAAATCGCTCAGCGCCGGTTCTTCCGCTTCATCCGGCAAACTGCCGCGGATGGCATTGATTTTACGCTGTGCGTTTTGCAGGGACAAATCGACGTTCGAGCCGTTTTTCAGCTGCACCGTCACCAGCGAATAATTTTCCATCGAAACGGAAGTGATGTCGCCCACCCCCTCGAGCGAGGAGAGCGCATTTTCGATTTCCTTCGTCACGGAATTTTCGACCTCCGAAGCCCCGGCGCCCGGATAAACCGTGCCGATGGAAATAACGTCCGCCTGAAATTCGGGAAACAGTTCCCGATTGAGACTCCGGTACGTGTACAGGCCAAAGAATACAAGCGCCGAAAACAGCACGACAACTACGGTCGGACGGTTGATTGAGAGTTTGATGAAATCCATTTTTAATCTGTGTTGTGTTTATTAAAAAATACTGCTTTCCTGTCTTATGATTGTGACTTCCGAGCCGTCCCGCAAATTGACCTGCCCGCTGACGACCACGACGTCGCCGGCGGAAATGCCCTGTGTGATTTCCGCCGAATCATTATCGACCTGTCCCAGCTGCACGGACACCCGGTATGCCCTGCTGTCGCGTACGACGAACACATACGGGGCTTTCATTCCGCCGGCAATGGCTTTGCGGCTGACGACAAGCGCCTTTTCGTCGCTTTCGTTCGTGTTGAAACTTGCCGTGGCATACATTCCCGAACGCAGGAGCGAATGACTGTCATTGTCCGGTTTCAGTTCGACGGCGTAGCTGTACGTGTCATTTCCTTTGGGCGCAATCACTTCGACGGTTCCCGGAAATGTCTTGCCGGGGTATACGTCCGCGGCAATCAGGGCTTTGCCGCCTTTCCGCAGCCTCAGGATTTCCTTTTCCGTCACGCTGACTTTCATCTTCAGCGATTTGTCGTCCACAATATCGGCGACCGGGCTTCCGGCAGTTAAAAACGTTCCCTCCTCGAAATAATCCCTGTCGATAATCCCCGTTACCGGCGACACAACCGTCGTATTTGTCAGCTGGTCCTTCAGTTCGGAAACACGGCTTTCGACGCCTCGCAGGGCAATCTGCGTTTCCTCCAGTTCGCGTGCTGTTACGGCGCCCGACGCCGACAGTCGCCGGAAACGTTCGACATCCTTTTGCGCCCTGGCAAGGTCGGTTTCGGCAATGCGCAGGTTTTCGCGGATTACGCCGTTTTCCAATTGGGCGATTACCGTACCCTTATTGACCGCATCGCCTGCCTTTCTGTGTTTTTTCAATACGGCGGCGGTTGTCCGGGACAAAACCGTCACCTCGTTGCCCGGAGCGATTTGTCCGTTTACGCTAAAGCGCCGGTCGATACTTGCGTATCGCGGTTTTTCCACCGTTACCGGGATGACCGTATTCACGATTAGCGACTGTTCGGCGTTCCTCTCGATAGCGCGCCTGTTTGCGCCGAGCTTCCACGCGATAAGGCCCGTAACGGCTATCGCAATGGCAATAAATGTTACCTTTGTCTTCATATCCCTGATTCTTTTAATTCTTAATTTTTAATTCTTAATTCTTCCAGTCTTCCGGTTGCTTTCAGCAAATCGACTTCCGTTTTCCGGTAACGTACCGCTTCGGACGTGCAGGCTGTTTTTGCCTCATGCAGGGCGTTTTCCGTTTCCAGCAAATCGGTAAGGCTTGCCAGCCCCTCGTGGTAAAGCATCGTTGTTTGGGCACAGGCCTTTTCGGCTAACTGCAGGTTTTCGTTTTGAGCCTGCACCGATTCGCGGATTGTCTTCAACTGCTCCATTACATTCCGACATTCCATGTCAATCGTCCGGTCGGTTTCCGTCAAATCCGTTTCCAGACGCTGTATCCGTACGCTCTTTTGCCGTATCCGGCTGCGCTTGCCGAAGCCGTCGAACACGGGGACGGAAAGCCGGACGCCGACAAAAAACGAACTGAACCAGGGCTCTTTTGCCAGACGCATATTCTCCGCCTGAAACTGATAGCCTCCCGAAGCAACGGCAGAAAGCGCCGGCAGGTATCCGGCCTTAATCTGCCTGATTTCAAGAGCGAGAATCTCCTTCTGTTTGTTCAGAATATCCATTTCGATGTGTTGGGGCGACCCTTGCGGTTGCCCTGATTGCACTGATTGGGCGGATTGAGCGGATTGAGCGGATTGGGCGACCACAAGGGTCGCCCGCACGGTTGCATCATCCAATTCAATTTCATCGCCGGCGGGCATCCCGATCAGAATCTGCAAATACCGCTTTTGCCGGGCGATGGTGTTGCGGATATTCTCGCCATTCACGC
>JAIRYY010000097.1 GCA_031267485.1 Tannerella sp. | reverse complement strand
AAACCGAATGGATGTATAACGTCAAGCCGGGGACCTGGCGGGAAGCCGGCACCCTTACCGGCAAAATCATAGATTTGTACAATCATCAAAGACCGCATCAAAGTATCGGTTACATGGTTCCGGCACAGGTACATCAAACAGGCATGAAAACCGAACGGATGTGGAAAAATTATTACCGAAACAGGCATGTGCCTCCGGACGGCAACACGGAAGAAGATAAGGACAATGTACCGGAATCGGACGGCGTGAAAAATGGCTGTCCGGAAAAAACGGAACGGGAGACCTTCCATCAGGGAAAAGGAGCGGAGGCGCAGCCGAAGCGGAATTTCCCTGATGAAAAGCGGAAAGTCGGCAGAGAACAAACTGTAAACAAAATGTAATTGAAAATAATATGTCCTACAAATGCGATTAGATGGAAAATATATCTACCTTTGCCGTACTTTGTAAAGGTATGGCAGGACTAATACGAAAATGTAAAGTCCATTCAGGACAAAGTAAGATAATCTGTAAAGTTTTTTCAGGACGACACATTTTTTTGTGCAAGGTGTAAGCGCTATATGTATATATAGCTTGCACCTTGCACAAAGATAAGTGATTTATTTTCAAAAAGGTTTGTAATTCAAAAAAAACTCGTACATTTGCACCGGAGTTTTATGCGGACAAAGGCTGGACTAAGGCGGTCAAAACAGGTATTCAAAATCCGCTCCAATTCGTACCCCTCAAAGCTAAAACGAAACGGAGTTCATTGTTTTACAGGAAGTTACAAAAATATCTTTTGTTCTCTCTCTAACAAATATTCGGGATTAACCAACACAAATGTGTTAATTAATTCAAAACAGAACGAATATTTTACTTTCACAGAGAACATAATAATATGTATTTTTTAAAAAATTTGCGCTGCAAAGATAGTGCATTTTTTATAAACAAAACAAAAACACAAAAAAATATCGCTGTTAGGCGAAAAAAAAAGTTTCAACGTATCCGGCGGGATTGTCGACATTTCCCGTCGACTGCGGGAGGGAATCATGTATATAAAACATAAAAACGAGCATCAGCAGGTCTTTCAGGTCTTTTCGCAGGAAAAGTACGTACCGGCGTATGTGCCATTCGACGGTACGGACCGACAGTTGCATCTCGTCGGCTATCTCCCGGAGGGTCATCTTCCCGAAATAGCAAAGGCGGAATATTTGAGCGGATTGGGGGGGAGTTTTTTGATTGACGCTTCAATTTCAGAACTCCTGACGTGTCAACTATTAGTCGATTCATTGTAAGCATTCATCGAAAGCCGTATAAAAACATTCAAAATGAAGCCATATCTTTGCAGGAGGCGATGCTGTATCGCCGGCAGGACAGTCATCATTAATCACTAACCGCTAATCACTAAATCAAGCGCCCAGGTCACGACCCCGTTCTTTTCCAATGATTGGCGGACGTCGATGATACGCTGGTTGCGGCTGCCTCTGAACGGCAGGTCTTCGTCGCGGAAAGCGTTTATGTAGCGTCCGTCGACCAGCACGTCCAGCAGCGGAAGTATTTGCGATAACCGGCTCGATCTGACGATTTGTTCATATAGAAAACCTGTGTAGCACCATATATTTTTTCCGGTTTCCTTTTTGATGCGCCGGGCGAGGCGGGTAAATCCTTCGATCTGCACCAGCGGATCGCCTCCGGAAAAGGTTACATCCGCAAATTCATCTTCACGGATAATTTCCATCAGTGCGTTTATGGAATAGGACGAACCGTTGCCGGAATCCCACGACTGCGGGTTGTGGCAGTCCGGGCACCGGTGACAGCAGCCGGCAGCGTAGATGGCCGTCCGGAATCCGGGGCCATCTACGGTCGTGTCGTGTACGATATTCAGGATGGAAAGTTCAGTCATGAATCACGCGATCATTCAGTTCCGCCAGTTTGGCGCTGTTCCAGCGGTCGGTGGTACCGACCAGATAGCCGGTTATCCGCTGCAGGCGGTCTACTTCGCGGCTGCCGCAACGGGGACATTCGGTCATCTGAGAAGCCGCGTTCTCATATCCGCATGACAGGCAGCGGTTGCGGTTGTGATTGACGGAGACATAGCCCATGTTATGTTTGTCCATCATATCGACGACGGTCATGATGGCCTGCGGATTATGCGTCGCATCGCCGTCAATCTCCACATAGAAGATGTGCCCTCCGCGCGTCAGTTCATGATAGGGCGCTTCAATCTTCGCCTTGTGATGAGCGCTGCACGGATAGTAGACGGGGACATGGTTCGAATTTGTATAATAATCCCGGTCGGTTATCCCCCTGATAGGCCCGAAATCTCTCCGGTCGCGGCGGGTGAAACGTCCCGCAAGCCCTTCGGCCGGCGTAGCCAGCACGCTGTAATTATGCCGGTATGTTTCAGCAAACTCATTCACCCTGTCGCGCATATACGTTACGATCTCCAGGCCAAGCCTCTGCGCCTCGCCATCTTCGCCGTGATGTTTCCCCGTAAGTGCAACCAGCGCTTCGGCAAGTCCGATGAAGCCGATACCCAGCGTACCCTGATTAATCACTTTTTCGATCGTATTTTCTTCCCTGAGCTGCTCGCTTCCCTCCCACAGTACCGACATCAGCAGCGGGAACTGTTTGGGCGCCGCCGTTTTCTGAAATTCGAAACGCCGGTGCAACTGAAGCGCGGCCAGGTTGAGCGTATTTTCCAGCTTCCGGTAAAAACAGTCAACGCGTTCCTTTTCGTTTTCGATATTCCTGCATTCCAGCGCGAGACGCACCAGGTTCAGGGTTGTGAATGAAAGATTACCGCGTCCGATGGACGTCTTCCGTCCGAAGCGGTTTTCAAACACCCGCGTGCGACAGCCCATCGTCGCGACCTCGTGCTCGAAACGGCGCGGGTCGTCGGCTTTCCATTCCTCATGACAGTTATAAGTGGCGTCCAGATTCAGGAAATTGGGAAAGAACCGGCGGGCGCTCACTTTGCAGGCCAGCACATAAAGGTCATAATTGCGGTCTTCGGGCAGGTAACTCACTCCCCGTTTCTTCTTCCATATCTGTATCGGAAAAATAGCCGTCACGCCGCTTCCGACCCCCTTGTAGGTTGTATGCAGTATTTCCCGTATGATGCAGCGCCCTTCCGCGGAAGTATCGGTCCCGTAATTGATGGAACTGAACACCACCTGGTTTCCTCCGCGCGAATGAATGGTATTCATGTTATGGATAAAAGCCTCCATGGATTGATGAACACGGTTTACCGTGCGATTTACGGCATGCTGCACGATTCGCCCGTCGCCCTGCAGTCCATCCAGCTCCCTGTGCAGGTAATCGTCTATCCCGACATCGTGCAGATGACTGTAGTCGCATCCGTTCAGCTGTTCCAGCACCCTGATTTCCTCCACAAAACTTTTCCTTACGAAAGGCGCCAGATAGAAGTCGAACGCCGGGATAGCCTGTCCGCCATGCATTTCGTTCTGCGCCGTCTCGAGCGATATGCATCCCAGCATACTTGCCGTTTCGATCCGTTTGGCCGGCCTGGATTCTCCGTGCCCCGCATTAAAACCGTGCTGCAGAATCTTATCCAGCGGATGCTGCACGCAGGTGAGGCTTTTGGTCGGATAATAATCCTTGTCGTGTATATGCAGGTAGTTCAGCCGGACAGCCTCTTTCACTTCCGGCAAAAGCAGGTAATCGTCCACGAACGGCTTCGTCGTCTCGCTTGCGAACTTCATCATCATACCCGCGGGGGTATCCGCGTTCATATTCGCATTTTCGCGGGTGACGTCGTTCGATTTCGTTTCGATGATTTCGAGAAACATATCGCGCGTTTTCGCCTTGCGGGCAATACTGCGCTTGTCGCGATAGGCGATATATTTTTTAGCGACTTCCTTGCGGGGACTTTTCATAAGTTCCACCTCCACCATGTCCTGTATCTGCTCCACCGTCATCTGCTCGTCGCCCTGACATGAAATATAATCGGTGATACGCCTTATCAGGGTCACATCCTCACCCTGTTCCGTATGCAGCATGGCCTTGCGGATAGCCGCCATAATCTTTTCCTCGTTGAAACCGACTACACGTCCGTCTCTTTTAACAACTGTCTGAATCATATCCTTATTATTTTTAAAATGACCATCGGAGAAACAATACACACAAATATTCCCGGCGGCAACAAAGATAAACAATCATCCTAAAATAATCTCCGAAAATGAAAATTATTTTTCAACCGCACAGCATAATATTTCCCGTTATTTTGTGCAGAATATTATTTTACAGATTATTATAAAAACGAAAACTCCCGGAAATTTTCCAAAACAGAAATTTATACCCGGATTCGATTAATCTTCCGGCTTCTCCGTTTCCGCGCTGTTTCCGAAATAGATGGTTTTGGACGGGAAAGCAAAGTCAAGTCCCGCCCGTGCGAATGAGCTGAGGATTTCAAAATTTACTTTCGACCTCACATCCAGGTTGTCGCCCGATTTGCGGATAAAATAAATAAAGCGGATTATCAGCGCCGAATCTCCAAATTCAAAGAAACCGGCGGCGATATCGTGATTTTTCACGCCGGAGACTCTGCGGGGCATATCTTTCAAGATATCAATCGCCTCCCGCATCTTTTCCGGCGTGGTGTCATACGTCAGGCCGATGTCCATCACCACGCGGCGTCCCGGTTCGGATGAAATGTTTGTAATCAGCGCGTCCGTCAGCTTGTAATTGGGGATGGTCACCAGCCGTTTGTCGTACGTGCAAATCCGCGTGCTTCTCAATCCGATGTCGACGACGGAGCCTTCGGTGGAATCGAACTGTATCACGTCGCCGATGCGGAACGTGTGGTCGGTAAAAATCGTTATCCCTCCGAGGATATTTTTGATCGTATCCTGAGCGGCCAGGGCAAAGGCTATTCCTCCGATACCCAGCGTGCCCATCAGCGTCGTAATCGTGATTCCGATGTTGTGAAATGCCGAGACGGCGCCGACGCACCAGACGATAATCAGAACACCCCGTTTCACCAGCGGAAGAAGTTTTGAATCGATACTGAACCGGCCGCCTCCGGCTTTTTCATTCCCGTCGACAATGCTTTTTTCTATCATGGACGAGATGAAACGCGCGAAAAACCAGGTTATGTTCAACACGACCAGCACGTCGTACGATTTCCCGATCATTTCATGAATCCTGTCGCCCAGATTCAGTCGCCCCGCCGCAATCCAGATTGCCAGCAGGATGACGCCCATCAATACAGGCTTTTCGACGGATGTAAAAAAGATGTCGTCCAGCCGGGTTGCGCTTTTTGAGGTGATTTTCCGGATGATGTTCCGGTTGAGAATGACGATAAGTTTGTTTGCCAGAAGAGCGCCGGCAATGACAAGAAGCGAAATACCCCAGTCTTGAAGGGTGTTCCCATAATAAACGGTGTTTAGCATAATAACTGAATTTAAAATTGTGAACAAATTACCGGTCAATTCCGTCAAAACAGTCCCGTGATATTGCCGTCGTCGTCCATGTCGATATGTTCGGACGCCGGTTCTTCGGGCAGGCCGGGCATGCGCATGATGTCGCCGGTGATCGGTATGAGGAAGCCTGCTCCGGCAGCTATTTCTATCTCCCGGACGGTGATGATGAAATCTTTGGGACGTCCCAGCAATTCAGGGTTGTCGGACAGCGATTTTTGCGTTTTGGCCATGCAGACGGCCAAATTTTCCAGCCCCAGATCGTATATTCTGCGAAGATTGGCTTTCGCCTTTGCCGTATAATCGACCGCCTCCGCCCCGTAAATCTTGCGCGCGATTGTCTTAATCTTGTTTTCGACGCTGTCGTCGAGTTCATACAGGGGTTTGAAGCCGGAAGAGCGGGATGCGGCTTTTTCGACGACAATTTCCGCAAGTTCGACGGCGCCTGCCCCGCCCTGCCCCCAGACATCCACGATGGAGGCCGGGACGCCGGCGCTCAGGCAGTAATCCCGGATGAAATCAAGTTCTTCGGGCGAATCGGTCGCAAATCTGTTGATGGCCACAACCGGCGCAAGATTGAACAGCCGGATGTTTTCCACATGTTTCTGGAGATTCACGATTCCTTTTCCGAGCGCGTTCAGATCCGGCTTTTTCAGATCTCCGAGCGACACCCCGCCGTGATATTTCAGGGCGCGAACGGTTGCCACAAGCACGACTACATTCGGCTCAAGGCCGGCTATGCGACATTTGATGTCCAGAAACTTCTCCGCGCCCAGGTCGAATCCGAATCCGGCCTCGGTGACCGTATATTCGCTCAGGGCGAGGGATGTTTCGGTGGCAATAATCGTATTTGTCCCCTGGGCAATATTGGCAAACGGCCCTCCGTGTACGAACGCGGGAGTGCCTTCGGCCGTCTGCACAAGATTCGGTTTGACGGCATCTTTCAACAGGACGGCCATCGCCCCGTGCGCGCTGAGATCGCGGGCGTAAACCGGCTTCCTGTCGAACGTATATCCGATAAAAATGTTCCCCAGGCGTTTTTTCAAATCCCGTATGTCATCCGAGAGGCAGAGGATTGCCATCACTTCCGATGCCGCCGTTATGTCGAATCCCGTTTCCCGCGGGACGCCGGACGCCGTTCCTCCCAGGCCGGCCACGATTTTCCGCAGCGAACGGTCGTTCAGGTCCATTACCCGTTTCCACGATATGGTGCGCGGGTCCAGGTTCAGCGAACGGTTCCTGCTCTGAAGATTGTTGTCGATCAGGGCGGCCAGCAGATTGTGCGCCTTTTCGACGGCGGCGAAATCGCCCGTGAAATGCAGGTTGATATCTTCCATGGGGAGCACCTGCGAATAGCCGCCGCCCGTAGCCCCTCCCTTAATGCCGAAAACGGGGCCCAGCGACGGTTCGCGCAGTACGACCGTCGCCTGCCGGTTGATTCTGTTCAACGCCTGCGACAAACCGATCGACACCGTCGTTTTTCCTTCGCCTGCCGGCGTCGGCGAAATGGCGGACACAAGCGCCAGCTTCGGATTGCCGTACTTCGGCTTCCGCGACTTGTACGACAGCGGCACTTTCGCCTTGTACTTCCCATACAGTTCCAGGTCGTCAGCCTCAATCCCCAGTCCGGCGGCCACTTCCGTCACCGGCCGCATTTTTATTGCCTTTGCTATTTCCAAATCCGTCATCATCGCTGTTTTTTTATAAAATTCCAAATCACTCCACTATCGCAATCGCCCTCACGGGAGAGCCGTCGCGCCCCTGCAGCTTGAGGGGAAGGGAGAAGAAAGTGAACACCTCATTGTCGGGCAGCTGTTCCATGTTTGCCAGCCCTTCGACAATCAGGACGCCCGCGCCCAGCATTTTTACGTGGACATAGATCCAGTTGTCGCCGTTGGGCGTGGGCATGTCCATTCCCACCAGCCCGATTTTCTTCTCGACAAACCAGTCGGCAAGCGCTTTCGAGACATACGGGAATCCCGAAAAGAAAGACTGTTCGGGAAAATGCTTTCCCCATCCCGTATGCAGCAAAATGCAGCATCCCTGCTCAATGAACCGGATGCAGGGCTGCATATCGGCCGGTTCAATCGCCTCGCCCGGCTGTTTGGCGGTCAGGTCGACTTTCACGGCTTTCACCACGCAGCGTTCCAGCGCGATTTCGTCGATACACTCGCCGTTGTTGAAGAAATGGCGGGGAGCGTCAATATGCGTCCCCTGATGCGTCGAGGTAGTGAGGCGCGAAAGGTTGTAACCCAAAGTTTCCAGCGTACAGTGCCATGTAATCGCAAATTTGGGATCCATCGGCATCGTCGGCGCTCCGTTGAACATCGGAGCCGTCAAATCAATTATCCTGCTCATAATTATCTATTGTCAATTAAATAAAATTTCATTCGCTGCCTGCGAAACTGGCGGTTTTGCCCAGGCCTTCGGGCCCCATGGCGAGGTAGCCCGAATCGGCATAAAGGTCGTGACCGGTGATGACGGAGGCGTCGTCGCTGAGCAGGAAAGCGATTGTTGCTGCGATCTGATGCGGTTCCTGCAGCTGTTGCAGGAGATGATACTCGTTCCAGGCCTGCGGCACGCTTGCGCGCATCCCGTCGGGCGTGGCCTTTGCCACTTCGTCGGTCCATACCCAGGCGGGGCTTACGCAGTTGACGCGGATATGCGGCGCCAGATCCATTGCCGCACACCGGATCAGCTGTTTCACAGCGCCCTTTGCCGCGTTATACGTCCAGCGCATGGGCTGGGCGATGTGTCCGGAGATGCTTGAGATGCAAACGATCGCTCCTTCGCTGCGGCGGCGCTGCTTGACGAACTCGGCAATCATGCGGGCATACGCCGCCGGGCCGGCCATGAAGGCATGCATCCAGTCGTCGTAGGTAGCGTCGAGCGCTTTCGCCGTGAAAGGGAAAGCGTTGTTGACAAGGAAATCCGGTTCGCCGAACACTTCTATCGTTTTCGACACGAGCGCTTCCGGCGTATCGCGGTCTTCCATGTCGCGGGAGATGAAAAAGACCCTGCCGGCGCCGTATTTCTCCCTGAAACCGGCAAGCGCCTCCTGGCCTGTCCGTTCATTGCGGCCGCAGAAAAGCACGTTCACCCCTTCTTCGAGCAGACGCGCCACGACCGCCTTTCCTATTCCTCTTGAACCGCCTGTTACGATAGCGGTTTTTCCGTGTAAACCTTTCATACGAGTCAATATTTAATTGTTAAACATTCTGTTTTAAGACCGAAGGATTCAGGATGTTCCGCGGACATTTCCCCGCCAGGACGTCCGCCGCGTTCTCCACCGGGCGGGTTTTCAGTTCATGGAGCGATTCCTCGGAATAGTAGCCGGCATGCGGCGTGAGGATGACGTTGTCGAGCGTCGTCAGGGGATGATCGGCAGGCAGCGGTTCGGTCTCGAAGACATCCAGGCCGGCGCCGCGTATCGTCCCGTGGCGGAGCGCTTCGACAAGGGCTTCGGTGTCGACGACGCCTCCGCGGGCGGTGTTGACGAGGATGGCCGAGGGTTTCATTTTTGCCAGGACGGCGGCGCTGATCAGATGCCTTGTCGGCGGCATGAGGGGCACGTGCACGGATACGACGTCGCTTTGCGCGAGCAGTTCGTCGAACGTGACCGCCGGTATTCCGTCGTCGGTGACGGAGCCGGGTTCAACTGCGATGTCCGTACCGATGACACGGTATCCGACGCCGCGCGCTTTCAGGGCGGCTGCGCGGGCGATGCGTCCGAGGCCGACGACGCCGAAGACGCGGCCCGAGATGCGGTTCAGGGGTTTGACGGCGGCCAGGCCGTAGACGCCGCTGCGAATCTGCCGGTCGAGCGTCACAATCCCGCGGTGCAGGGCGAGCGTGAGGGCTATCGCATGGTCGGAAACTTCCTGATAGGAGTAGTCGGGGACGTTGCACACGGCGATGCCCCGTTCGGTACATGCCGCAAGGTCGATGCTGTCTACGCCGACGCCATATTCGCTTACTACCCGGAGGCGCGGCGCGGCTTCGAGTACTTTCCGCGTGACGGGTGCATACTGTACGACTATACCGTCGGCGTCGCGGGCGGCGGCGATGACGTCTTCTTCCGTTTTGCACTGCATCGGCCGGTCTATCGTGAAACCGTACCGTTCGGCGACGCCGCGTTCGAGGTCAATGTCGCCCAGGTTACTGTCGAGGATTACTATTTTCATCATTCAAAGTCTTTCATAAAGTTTCTCAATTCCTGTTTTTTCGCTTCGGGGAAAGGCGGCCTTTATCAGTTTCTTTTTCTCCGCGAGCGGGATGTGCGGAAATTCGCCGGAGGTACCGAAGACCGCAATGCCGTCTATTCTGTTTTCGATGAGACAGTCGTAGAGTTTCAGACACGACTCGATGTCAATTTCCCTGGCGTTGTGCAACGCCGTCAATACAGGTGCTACATACTTGATCATAATTCTTTTTTCGTTTTAACTGTTAAATGTTATTTCACCGACAGCATCCCGGCGTATTCTGTCCCCGGAAACAGCTGTCATGAAACCGGGTGCAAATATATGCTTTTTCCGTTTATTTCAGTGATAAATTACGGGTTAATTCTTTTTTTTTGAGGCGTAAAGGAATGTCCTGCCGGAACAGGATGCGTATCCGGGTAATCCCGGCATGCCGCCTGCGGCGCGGGAAATCAAAAAAAGGGACGAACCTCGCCGCTCGCCCCTTTTTTTATATGTGCGCCTCTGCATATTCTTATACTTCACGCGGGATATTTTTGTACATTGTATTTCTCCCGTCATCAGCGACGAAGGAAGCAATCCAGGTCCATCGCCTGTGCCTGGATTGCTTCGTTCCTCGCAATGACGAGGGAGGGAGACCGCAATGACGAGGGTGGGAGACCGCAATGACGGGGAGGGAGACCGCAATGACGGAGGAGGGAAACTGCGATGAATAGCAATGCACAAACCCATGCCGGGCTCCGTATAATTCTTAATTCTTAATTTTTAATTTTTAATTAAA